>NZ_JBVCPV010000060.1:0-15296 GCF_057456495.1 Lishizhenia sp.
AAAAGAGGTGTAGAAAAAGGAAGTATTGTTACAAGTAGAGAGTTATTTCAATGTGATGTTCTAACTTCGCAACATGGCAGGAATTTATATACATATTCCATTTTGTAAACAAGCATGTTCCTATTGCGATTTTCATTTCAGTACAAGTTTTGAAAAGTATAAAACGCGTATGGTTAGTGCTATTTGTAAGGAAATTGTAACTCGAAAAAGTTATTTGGAAGGGGAGGCCTTGCAAAGTATTTACTTTGGGGGTGGAACACCAAGTGTTTTAGAAGCGGAGGAAATTCAGGAGATTCTTTCTACAATTACTGCCAATTTTCAAATTCATGAAAATAGAGAAATAACCTTAGAAGCGAACCCAGACGATATAACCCCGGAGAAGCTAAGTCAGTGGAAGGCGGCTGGTGTAAATCGTTTAAGCATAGGTGTGCAGTCATTTAGACAAGAAGATCTGGACTGGATGAACAGAGCACATAATGTAACAGAGGCAAAAAGAGCCTTAGAATTAGCAGCAGAACTAGGTTTTGAGTTGAGCATAGACGTGATCTATGGTTTGCCAAACTTCAACACAGAAGATTTTAAGCAAAATTTAGAGCAGGTTTTAGCCTACTCACCGGAACATTTATCGGCTTATTGTTTAACTATTGAAGAGAAAACAGCTTTGCATAAAGCCGTAGAGCAAGGTAAAATTGTTCCCTCTAACAATGAAGCACAAAGTGAGCAATTCGACTTTTTAGTAGATTTTCTAAAATCCAAAGGATACGAACAATACGAGATTTCCAACTTTGCCAGAGATGAAAAATACGCCGTTCACAACAGCAATTATTGGAAAGGGAAAAAGTATTTGGGAGTAGGTCCAAGTGCCCATAGTTTTAATGGAACATCAAGGTCGTGGAACGTCGCAAATAACGCTGTGTACATGAAGGCGGTTGAAAATGAGACTGACTACAACGAACTTGAAAGGTTAAGTGTTTACGACCAGTTCAATGAAGCTTTACTAGTTGGTTTACGCACCAAATGGGGTGTGGATAAAAATAGATTGAACGTTGAATTAAGAAACAACGACGAATTTAAAGCAAACATTGCCAATTTTATAGATCAAGGTTATATGATAGAAACTCCAGAAGTCTACTTGCTTACACAAAAAGGGAGGTTAAAAGCTGATGGAATAGCCAGTGATCTTTTTATTTTAGCGGATTAATGAACGGTTATAGAGGTACATGGCAGAAGATTTAATAATTTCAGGTGAGAGTAAGGTAGAAAAGTATGAAAATTTACTTCCACAATTGAAGGGCTTGTTGTCTGGAGAAGTGAATAAAATTGCGAATACTGCTAATTTATGTGCAGCTTTAAAAACTACTTTTAATTGGTATTGGATAGGGTTTTATTGGGTGGATACACCAGATGAATTAGTCTTAGGACCTTTTCAAGGACCAATAGCGTGTACACGTATCAAAAAAGGAAAAGGTGTTTGTGGTACGGCATGGGAAACAGAAAAGGTGCAAATTGTACCTGATGTTGAAGCTTTTCCAGGACATATCGCTTGTAGCGCTTTTTCAAAATCAGAAATTGTGTTGCCCGTTTGGCAAGGCGATAAGCTGATAGGTGTATTGGATGTAGACAGTGATACTTTAGATAGTTTTGATGCTATCGACGAAAAATATTTAGCGAAAATATGCGAAATTTTAGTGCATACCTTCTAGGACTATTGATACTTGTTTTGGTGCATTCTTGTGCTCAACCTGGACAGTTAACCGGAGGTGAAAAAGATGTAAAAGCACCTGTTCCTGTATACGCAAAAAGCAGCTTGAAACCAGCGAGTTTGAATGTGAAACCCAAGCGTATAGAGATTGTTTTTGACGAATACGTGAGTATTTCAAATCCGTCATCAAATATTACTATTACGCCGAATTCTTTAAAGGCTACAAGTAAAATTGTGGGAAAGAGTTTGGTAATGGATTTGGAGGGAGACTATCTCGAAAATACAACCTATACAATAGGTTTAAACAGAGCGGTTAAAGATATCACTGAAGGAAACGATAGTTTGATGTTCTTTGTCTTTTCTACGGGAAATGAAATAGATCAAGGAAAAGCTGAATTCATCGTTCAAAATGCTTTCAATAACAGACCCGTAAAGGATTACGTTGTAGGTCTATTTACAGAAGACATTCACAGAGATAGTGCGAGTAGACCGGTATATATGGGACTAACAAATGGTCAGGGTACGATTACTTTTGATTATTTAAAGGAGCAGGACTATTTTGTCTATGCTTTCGATGATCTCAATAAAAATGGTGCATTAGACTATGGTGAACCTGCAGGAGGTTTAAACAATACCTATTCGGTAAAAGATTCAGTAATGGCTACTCCGGCTATCATGGTGAATGAACAAAGGAAAAAATTTAGAATTTCTGAGGAAATTTCAAGTCCAGGTATCTGGTCTATTGCTTTTTCTCAAGCCGTAGATACGTCACAGTTAAAGTTAAATCATTCGAAACTGAAGTATATTGATTGGAATGAAGAAAATGATAGTGTTGCTTTATATTTTGAAGGGCTAGACAAACTTGAAGAAGTAAATGCAATATTCGTTGACCCTGAACATGGAGATACTTTAAAACGCAAATACTTTCCAGACTTAAAAGTGAAATTAACGTCAAAATCCAATCTTAAAAATAATCAGTTGAGGTATTTAGAAGATTTTGAATGGGTGTTTAATGATGTTGTGAAAGATATAGATCTTTCTCTGGTTCAAGTGGATAGTGGACAAGTAGTTCCCAACATAAGCTTCAATGGATCAAATAAATTGAGTGTGGCTTGGGAAGAGTTGGAAAAAGCAGATTCTTTGCGTTTAAGTTTTTTACCAGGAGCCATCAATTTTGCAAATTTTCAGTTAGAGGATAGTCTTACAAGCTATATCACAGCTCAAAAATCAAGTGATGTGGGTACCCTAATTGTCAAGGCAGACAGCGTTTTTCCAAAGGGCTACTTAGAAGTGGTAAAAGAGGGAATAACAATCATGCAGCAAAGAACAGATGAAACAATCCAAGCGTTAAACTTTGAAAATTTACAAGCGGGTAAGTATCAGTTCAGATTTGTTTACGACCTTAACAATGATGGTCGATGGACCCCGGGAAATATTTATTCCAATACTCCACCAGAACGCACGGTTTGGTTCGAAGAATCGTCAAACCTAAGAGCGAATTGGGAAGTAGAAACGGTATTGCAATTTGAATAGAAAGAACTTCAATATAGAGCAATTGTTCAATGGGAAACGCGTTTTTATTCCCATTGCTTTGGGTCTTGCCATTGTAGTTTTTATGCTTTACCGTAGTTTATCAAAAGAGCAGTTTATAGAAGACCACCAAAAAGGCACCCATGCTTGGGTTGATAGCAATGAAAATCAGAAGGTGGATTTGTCCGTACCCGAGGAGTTTGTACCAAAAGAGAAGGGCTCCTATAGACTTTCTACCCCCAATGATTTATTACGCGATGTCCATTTTGATGCACAAGCTGTTTTTTGGCTCATTATGGCTTTTCTATGCATGGTTGTTAGAGATGTGGCGTATATGCTGCGCATTAGAATACTTACTAAAAAGTTTCTTAGTTGGCGGAGAAGTTTCTTCGTAATCATGATGTGGGAGTTTGCCTCTGCCTTGTCACCAGGGGTTGTAGGAGGTTCTGCAGTAGCCATGTTTATTTTGAACAGGGAAGGAGTAAAATTAGGGAAGTCAACCGCCATTATCGTGGTAACAACATTGATGGACAATCTTGTTTTTGTTCTACTCATACCGCTTGTTTTAATCTTCATTCCATTAAGTATCTTCTTTGATGGTAATGCGGATTTGTTAACCTCCTTTTTCTGGATAGGATACGCCATCATTTCTGCGTTAAGCTTATTACTTTTCCTATGTATATTTGTTTGGCCAGAAATCATTACGGGTATATTGAAGTTAATGATGAAAATTCCCTTTCTCAAGCGTTGGCGGAAATCTGCTGTAGCCATGGGAAATGATTTAAAGGTTACTGCAAGCGAAATGCAAGGTGAGTCATTCAGTCATTGGCTTAAAGCTTTTGGTGCCACAATGTTATCTTGGTTGGGTCGTTATGCGGTAATCAATTGTATTTTACAAGCCTTTATTAGTATCAGTTTATTAGATCACGTACAAATACTAGGGAAACAACTCATCCTTTGGTTAGTGATGATGGTAAGTATAACTCCGGGAGGTAGTGGTATTGCAGAGTATGCATTTTCTGAGTTACTTACAGGATTTGGTGCTTCTATGCTATTGCTTGCTGTATTGGCTATTATTTGGCGTTTAATCTCTTATTTTCCCTATTTATTTATTGGAGTATATGTGCTACCGAATTGGTTGCGCAGTACCAAACAAAAACAGAAATGAATACACCTCCATTTTTACAGAAAGGCGATACCATTGCCTTAGTTGCCCCGGCAAAAGCAATTGAAGAAAAACACATTCTGGTTGCAAAAACGTTTTGGGAGAAGCAAGGGTATAACGTTAAGTTGGGTCAACACGTTTTAGGGCGACATCATTATTTCTCGGGAACCGAAGAAGAGCGCTATGCTGATATGCAGGCAGCCTTGAATGATGATGAGGTAAAAGCCATAGTTTGCGCCAGAGGGGGATATGGATGTGTTCAGATATTAGATCAACTGAATTGGGCAGGCATGTTAGACGAACCCAAATGGATTTTAGGGTTTAGTGATGTAACTTTCTTTCATCAGCACCTGAATTATTTAGGAGTAGAAAGTGTACACAGCACTATGCCTTTAAATTATGCAGAGAACACCACAGAAGCGTTGCAAAGTATGGTGGATGTGTTAGCTGGAAAGCCAACTGTATACTCGTGGAACAACTCAGAAGCGGTTGAGGGAGACGAAGAAGGAGTGCTCTTAGGAGGTAACCTCAGTATTGTTTACAGTCTATTAGGTACAGACGCACAACCCAATTACAACAATGCTATTCTTTATCTAGAAGAGGTGGGGGAACATCTATATGCCATTGATAGAATGTTTTTCGCTTTACAGAAGGCAGGTGTGTTGCGTAAACTAAAAGGTTTAGTGATAGGGGGTATGACAAGTATAGGTGATACGACACCTGGTTTTGGTCAAACTTTGGAGGAAATGGTTAAAAAACATTTCCGATTCAGAAAGCTACCTATAGCCTTTGATTTTATGGCGGGCCACATCAATGATAACAGAGCCTTACGATTGGGGGCTAATTATCGTTTAAATGTCAAAAATGGGGAGTGTAGTTTAAGCTTAGCGGAATAAAAAAAGCGCAATACATCAGTATCACGCTTTATCAATATCTTTTAGTTTATTTAATTACCAATGCGGACAAGTATTACATCCGTTAGTTGGTCGTATATAAAACAAGGCTCCAACAGATGTTTCAAACATCACAAAACCATATTTATGACGGGTATAAGCACGCGCGTCATTGGGTCTGTTTTTTACTTTTAGCTGCTGGTTAAATCCACCCAAAACACTGCTTTTAATGTACATGTGTTTGAAAAAATCTAATCGAACCCCAATATGACCGCTAATACCGTAACCACTTAAGGAAATCGTTCTTCTATCAAACTGTTGGGCAAAGTTAAAGTCATTAAAACTAAGGAGACCACCAGCTCCAACTCCCATCAAAGTATTGAAAGCAAAGTTCTTATCTTTTGTAGCATACCATTGGTCTGTTCGCGTTAATTGAAAATTGATGTAATTTAAACCGTCAGAGTTCTCATAATGAATATGTTCTCTATCTGTAACTACGGGTACATCATTGTAATTTCCACTCCAAATATTGTCCACACCAGGTTCTATTACACCATCGAGAAGTACTTCATTTTGATCGTTGAGAATGTACTTCATGTGTTCATATCCTAAACTCAAATCCCAATTATTCCAAAAATAGTAACCAGCCCTAATGTTAAATTGAGGAATGGTAATCTTTTTAAGGTTGAGGTATACCCCCAAATCTAAAGGGTAAGGGTTATCAGATGCTTTTGCATTTTTTAAAGTGAAGTCGTAGTTACTACCTACAAAATTGATGTCACTTTTCGTGTAAGCACTTCTGTTATACCCCCAATTGACGTAGAAGGTACCTTGAGCATACGAATTTTTTCCTTTTTTTTTGCGTCGTTGAGCGCTTGCATCTTGTACTTGTAAACAGCTCAATGCAATTAAAATTAGAAGAATAAATCTCATATTATCTGTTCATTATTGAATGGCATTCCATTCTTCTTCGGAAAGAATTCTACTTAAAACATGCAAGTATTCATTGTCAGAAGATGCGTAGGCAACTAAACCTAGCCCTTTTGCATAAAGGTTGTTCATGGCATAAACTTTACTCTTTCCATTTCCATTAAAGGAGTTGTAAAAGCTCATTTTAATGCTGTCTCTCACCAAAACGGCAGGATATGTTTTCCCTTCGAAGATAAAAGAGGTATCAGTCTGTATACAGGTCTTTTTCGATTCAAAAAAAGTGCTCACACTATCCAAATGACTTGGAAAGGATACGTTCATATAACTTGCTTCTTGTTGAGAACCGGGTAAAAACCCTTCTGCATTTAGGTAACTCTTTCTTTTCTGATTCCATCGATCAATTACCATGTGCTCAACAACCGAAATACTATCGTCTAATTTAAAAGTATATCCTTCCGTTAAACGTAGATTCGCTTTATACGACTCCATGAATAACACCTCTTCATTGTTCAACTTTCCTTTGTAGAATAGATGTATTTTCTCATCCAAAGGTTGAAGTGTATCCAAATAAACATAGGCTGTTTTACCGTCCTTAACGGGGTAGAAATAATCTACCAAGCTCATCTTCTTTTTTGGTGCGGTATTACAAGCAAAAAGTAGAACAGTTAAAAATAGAAAAGCACTGATTTTATTCATGGATTAGCTCATTTTTAGGAAAGAGACTTCCTGTTCAGTTAAATGTCTGTATTTTCCTCTTGGAAGATCTTTCTTGGTTAAAGAATGGAATTTTACGCGATCTAATTTCACCACAGTATATCCTAAATGTTCAAAGATTCTACGAACAATACGGTTTTTGCCGGAGTGAATTTCAATCCCTACATCACGACTAGTTTTACCATCAACGTACGAAATGTTATCGGCTTTTATTTCACCATCTTCCAAATGTATTCCCATCTCAATTTGCTTGATATGTTCGATACTCACGGGTTTGTCTGTATGAACATGGTAAATTTTAGAAGCTTTGTGACGAGGGTGTGTTAACTTTTTAGCCAAATCACCATCATTGGTAAATAGTAAAAGTCCTGTTGTATCTCTATCCAAACGTCCTACCGGGTAAACGCGCTCTTTACAAGCTTTCATAACTAAGCCCATTACCGTTTTTCTTCCCCATGGATCATCCATCGTAGTGATAAAATCTTTGGGTTTGTTCAATAAAACGTAACGCTTTGTTTCTGCATTGATCGTTTCACCGTCGTACTGTACTTTATCACCTGGTTTTACTTTGTATCCCATTTCAGTAACAATTTTACCATTAATAGATACAACTCCAGTTTCAATAAGTACATCGGCCTCACGACGAGAACAGATTCCTGCGTTAGATAAAAATTTATTTAAACGTACTTCATTCGAAAAAGAAGGAAGTGGCTCTTTACTTTTTGGTGCTTTGTTTCCAAATGGAGGTCTACCCCCTGTTGGTTTCTGCGACTTAAAAGAAGATTTTGATTTTTTGTTTTTAGAAAAGCTACTGCTTTTTTTGGTGTTGTTCTGCTTAGATTTCTGCGAACCACCTTTTTTGTTAGAATATCCCATCCTTACGTATAATTTTTGGCAAAGATAAGTATTAAAAGAATGCAAAAGTGTTAAATCCAAGAAGTGTCATCCAAAGGTCTTCTCCTTGCGTAAATCTTTAGGAAAACTCCTTATTTTTGAACCAAACACAGAGTTATGAAATTGCTTTTATTAATTCCCTTATTTTTTCTTCAGTCGGCCAATGTTGTGACGTTAACCGTTAAAGTAAAAGGCGTTCCGAATGAACAAGGTAATGTAATGGTTGGTGTGTACAACGAGGCTGATAATTTTAGTCATCCAACAAAAGTCTACAAAAGCAAGATTGTAAAAGCAAAGAAGGGCGAGGTAAGTTTAACCATATCCTTTGAAAAAGGGGAAAAAGTAGCGTTAGCCTTATATCACGATGAAAATGCGAATAAGGTTTTGGATAAAAATATGTTTGGTGTACCTACAGAGGTGTATGGCTTTTCGAATGATGCCAGAGGAACATTTTCTGCACCTAGTTTTGAAGAAGCAGAGATTGTGATGGACGCAAATAAAGCTGTTGAGGTGACATTGCAGTAAAATGGATTTTCAGTATCATGTGAAGGAAATTCGGCTCTACCTTAAATCACAAGAATAGTTTGGGAAATAGAGGAAGGTGTCTCTCTGTTTTACGAAAGAATACTAGGAAAACGAACAAAATTTCGGGTACTCAAAAATTGTAAGGTTTATCGGAGCACCCAAATACTTTTCTTCCTATCTTTCTACCTAAAACACCTCCCATGCAAGACATAGAAAATATAGAACTCAACTACCTTAGCTTGGACGATTACCAAGAGCTAAAAGAGGCAATGATTGAGGCTTATTCTTCCATGCCAGACTCTTTTTGGCGTAAACAAGAAATAAAAAACCTGCTCAATAAATTTCCAGAAGGTCAAGTAGTCATTAAAGTAAATCAGCAAATTGCGGGTTGTGCTTTTTCTATCATTGTAGATGAGGAGAAAACGGATGCACAACATACCTATGATGAAATCACCGGGAATTCGAAGTTCAATACCCATAACCCCGATGGTGATGTACTGTACGGAGTGGAAGTTTTTATAAAACCAGAGTTTCGCGGGATGCGTTTAGGGCGTCGACTCTATGATTATCGCAAGGAACTGTGTGAAAAACTCAATTTAAAAAGTGTGGCCTTTGGTGGACGAATCCCAAATTACCACAACTATGCGGATGAACTCACACCTAAGGAATATATAGAAAAAGTCCGTTTAAAGGAAATTGATGATCCCGTACTGAATTTTCAAATGTCCAATGATTTTCACCCCAAACGCGTGCTTAAAAACTACCTAGAGGGTGATAATTTGTCTAACGAATACGCCGTATTACTGGAGTGGGATAATATCTATTATACAAAGCCCAGTAAAGCCCCAACCATTACAAAAAAAGTGGTTCGCTTAGGACTTATACAGTGGCAGATGAGACCTTATGATAACATGGAAGAATTGATGCGACAGGCGGAATTCTTTATCGATTCTTTATCGGGTTATCGATCAGATTTTGCTTTGTTCCCAGAATACTTTAATGCTCCATTGATGGCAGATTTTAATCACCTCTCGGAGCCGGATGCAATACGGGAATTGGCGAATTTTACGGACGTGATTACAGAGAAATTGTCGGAATTAGCAATATCTTATAACATCAATATTATAACGGGTTCTATGCCTTACGTCGAAAATGAGAACCTATTAAATGTTGGATTTGTTTGTCATAGAGACGGTAGGGTAGAGCGGTATGAAAAATTACACGTTACACCCGACGAAGAGAAAGTATGGGGATTAGTAGGTGGTAACACTTTGCAAACGTTTGATACGGATTGCGGAAAGATAGGAGTATTGATCTGTTATGATTCTGAATTTCCAGAATTGAGTAGATTGCTTGCCGATGACGGCATGGACATACTTTTTGTGCCCTTTTTAACAGATACTCAGAACGGATTCTCACGTGTAAAACATTGTGCCCAAGCCAGAGCGATTGAAAATGAGTGTTATGTTGCCATTGCCGGAAGTGTAGGAAACCTACCCAAGGTACACAACATGGATATCCAGTATGCCCAATCTATGGTTTTCACGCCATGTGACTTTGCTTTTCCCAATAATGGGGTGAAAGCAGAAGCTACGCCCAATACCGAAATGATATTGATTGCGGATGTAGATATGGATTTATTGCGTGAGTTGAATCAGCATGGAAGTGTTAGGAATCTACAAGACAGAAGGTTGGATATTTTTCAACTAAAAGGTAATTTGACCAATCAAGAGAAGTAATATTGACATTTGTTAGTTCTATCGTTGAATTTTGTGTTCATCCTTATTCCGGTAAATTGACTACTTTTGCAAAAAATAAATAGAGTTATGCGTCCTAAAAAAGCATCAGAAACATTAGCTACCAGCACAAAACTAGTATTACCCAATGACACTAACCCTCACAACAATTTGTTTGGAGGATCTTTGCTAGCGTGGATGGATGTTATTGCCAGTATATCGGCGCAAAGACATTGTAGAAGAGTTGTAGTAACAGCTTCTGTAAATAACGTTTCTTTTGGTAAACCTATTCCTCATTCTTCTATCGTTACCTTAAAAGCACAAGTTTCAAGAGCTTTTAATAGTTCAATGGAGATTTTTGTGGATGTATACGTGGAGAACCAAGTTTCTGGAAAAATGGAAAAGAGTAACGAGGCTATATATACCTTCGTTGCTGTCGACCAGAATGGTGGACCAATTCAGGTTCCGGAGTTAATACCAGAAACAGAAGAAGAGATTAAAAGATTCGACGGTGCTTTGAGAAGAAAGCAGTTGAGTTTAATCTTGGCGGGTAAAATGAACCCAGCCGATGCAACAGAATTGAAAGCGCTATTCTTAGGGAATTCTGAAGAAGTTTAATTAGTAGTAAATACTGATTCCGATAAAGGTTCTATCAAGGTATATTGGCTTTGGTAGAACCTTTTTTTATTTATTTCTTATTTTTTAAGGTGAGTTAACAGCTTTATTTTGAGTGTTTAATGAGGATAATCCCTAAAGAGAGAAATAATAAATTAACATTTTTCCAACGCTTAAAGATCAAGAATCGTTTCTAAAAATAGATGTTTTCGTTATACTGGAAAACCATCGCTACTACTGTAATTATAAAAAATTGGTGTATCGTTTGTGCGGTACACTTTTTTTATATCCTTTCCATTATATTTTCAGGAACAACCTTAACGTCTTTAATGTTCAATTGTAGGGTAGATTTTTCTCTCCACGTGTTGATTTCTAAGGTATACACTAAGTCTATGGCTTTACCTTCTTTTAAAACCTCATACAACTCAGGCATATTAAAACCGATAGCGTCTATCCTAACACCTGTTTCTTCTTGGTAGAATTGTGCCTTAATATGCAAATCTTTGAGAAGCCTAAATCCGTTTTCCGCTTTTACATTTCTACTTAAAAATGTAGGTTTCATATTGTCTGGACCATGAGGTTCAAACTGTTTTAGAATACGCTTTAAACGAGGTACTTTATGTAGATCTTCACCGTGCGTAAAAATATCTGCGAAATCCACTTCTAAATCTATGATCTCTTCGGGAACCTCTTGTTCTGCTGTGATGCTGTTGGCAACGACCTCTTCAAATTTTGCTTTGAAGTTTTCTACCTTGTCTTTGGCTAGGGTCAATCCAGCGGCGTATTTATGTCCCCCAAATTGTATCATCTCTTCAGCACAAGCTTCAAGGGCATTGTACACATTAAATCCTTTAACACTGCGCACGGAGCCCGCAACAACATCTCCTGAATCCGTAAGTACTACAGTAGGTCTATAGTATTTTTCAATCAGTCTTGAGGCAACAATTCCAATCACCCCTTTGTGCCAGTCCTCCTGATATACAACAGTAGATTTCTTTTGCTCAAATCCGGGTTCTTGAGTAAGAGCTATTAACGCTTCATCGGTGATATTGGCATCTAAATTTCTTCTTTCTTCATTGGCCAATTGAATTTCATGTGCAATTCGCTCCGCTTCTTGATTGTCTTTCGCGGTTAACAAACGAACAGCTTCCTTAGCATCACCTAATCTACCTGCTGCGTTAATTCTCGGTGCTATGGTAAAAACAACATCCGTAATGGTTAAAGGCAGTTGACGGTTAGCGAGTTTCAGCAAACTTACAATACCTTGTCGGGGTTGCGTGTTCAATTGCTGCAAACCATTCATACAAAGTGTTCTATTTTCACCTGTCATGCTTACGATATCTGCTCCAATGGAAATAGCAACTAAATCTAATTCGTTGAAAAGTGTGTGGGTATCCCAATCATTTTCTAAACATAAAGCGTGCATGAGTTTAAACCCAACACCACATCCAGAAAGCTCCTTGTAAGGATAGTCACATTCTTTTTGTTTGGGATCTAAAACAATGGCTTCAGGTAAAACATCTCCTGGGGTATGGTGATCACATATAATGATGTCTACACCCAACTCTTTGGCATAACTACAAAGTTCTGTGGCTTTGATTCCACAATCCAGTGTGATGATACACTTAAAACCATTTTCTGCGGCATATTCCACACCTTTTTTACTCAAACCATAACCCTCTGCATACCTATCCGGAATATAAAATTCTAGTGGTGAATAGTGCTTGGAGAGGAAAGAATAAACCAAAGCCACAGCACTGGTTCCATCCACATCATAGTCACCGTAAATGAGAATTTTTTCTTCCTTTTCAAAAGCCTTGTTCAAACGATCAACGGCTTTCTGCATATTAAGCATCAGGAAGGGAGAATGTAAATCATCTAAGGTGGGTCTAAAGAACAAACGCGCAGCTTCATAAGTGTTGATTTCTCGCTGTAACAATAGATGTGCAACGGTTTCTGATACCGTTAAATCTTTTACTAAGGCTTCAATTTCTTGCGTCTGTGGTTGCTCTTTTAAGATCCATCTCTTCTCCATAACTCCAAAGTTAAAAAGCTTCTGTGCTTTTGGTTCAATAATTCTGATTTTATCCACAGCACCAACCAAAGATATTCACGAAAAATTAGCGGTCTACAAAACAATAGAATTGTCCGGTTATCCCCTGAAAACACTTGAAAATATGATGAAATCTGGTTAGGTTGTGATCAGCTTTCCTACGTAAGTTACGTTAAAAAATTCTTTTTCACAATGCTTCGTGTAGTATTACTTTTGAGGGGTAAGGCTTATATTTTTAACTTTACGAGCTTAAGAATATGTTTTTATGACGCGCTATTTATTAACTACATTGTTGGTTGCAATGTGCACACTTGGCAGAGCACAAACCAACTCCTATTCTTTTGCAAAATTTGTGGCCCCCAATGGTATTGAAGTTGAAAACGTTTCTCCTTCGTATTATGGTGAATACAAATTTGACGACTACACCCTTATTATTAATGACAAAGGTATCTTCTCGAAGAAAACCATGTACCTTTCTATTTCCAAAGAAACGATTCAAACGAATGATAAATATTCGGTAAGAGGAGATTATTTGTTTGGAGTGAAAAAGGATGATAGCATCTTCTGTGTTTTAGATGGTGATCAATACTTTTATGGTTTACGTGAGGAAGTTCAGTTGATAGGAGATTCTACTTCGAATAAACTCATTGATGATGGAGACTGTTATTACATTAACTTCTACGAGAAGGGTATTTGGATGCCTGCACGTTTGGAGTTCAAGAATGGAAAACTCTTAATGGCTCACTTTGACTACCCTACAGAGACAGAGGTGTTCGATCACATTGAATTAAAAACAACAGCTCAGCACGATGGGTTGAACGAAATAAGGTTATGGCCTACCTCAGAAGAATGGAATGCCATAGACTTATCTGTAATTTTTCCTGAAGTTCAAGAGTATATCCGATTATGAGTGAATTAAAACGTCTAAATAAAGCCATCGCTGAAACAGGATTTTGTTCGCGCCGCGAGGCAGATAAAATTATTGAAGAAGGTCGTGTTTCTGTAAATGGAGAAGCGGTCGGACTCGGTGTGAAAGTGACAGCGAACGACAGTATTGCTGTAGACGGAAAACTCATTACCAAAGAGGTAGGTAATATTTACCTCATCTTTAACAAGCCCATTGGCGTTACCTGTACAACAGATACGCGCATCAAAGGAAATATTATTTCTTACCTCAACTACCCCGAGCGTATTTTCCCTATTGGACGTTTAGATAAACCTTCTGAAGGACTTATCTTTTTAACCAATGATGGAGATATAGTTAACAAGATTCTACGTGCCCGTAACAACCACGAGAAAGAATACATTGTAAAGGTCAACAAGCGCATTACAGACGAGTTCATCAAACGCATGGGAGGTGGTTTGCCTATTTTAGATACGGTGACTAAGAAATGTAAGGTAGAGAAGATAGATAACTTCACCTTTAAAATCATTCTTACGCAAGGTTTAAACCGCCAAATTCGTCGTATGTGTGAATACCTAGGTTACGAGGTAGAAGCCCTGAAAAGAACGCGTATAATGAACGTAAAATTGGGCAACCTTAAACCTGGTCAAATTCGTCCGTTTACCAAGAATGAATTTGAGGTACTGAACGATTTGATCGCAGATTCTAAAAAGACTTTTAACGAGGAAATTTAAGCCGAGGCAAAAGTAAGAAGGCAATAGGCATTAGTATAGTAATCTCCTTATTCTCTACTCACACTCAATACTGTTTTATGGGGGAGTAGTTTGTTTCTTTTCTTGAAAAGTGAATTCTACAGATATGAAAGGAAAGTTTTTGATGCTAATTCTACTCGCTTCTTTTACTGCAAACTGTCAGGTTTATTTGGGTAATATTAGAGACAGTGTTGCCACGGTTCATGAAATAGTAGGTAACAATCAATTGCTCATTTTTTATGGTGGCGCACGTGACACCTGCTCAAAAGTTCTGGGGTTTGAGGCCTACATTATTACTACATTAAAGGATACTATTACGCTACGATCATCTATTCGTACACCACAAACAAACTGTTTTACAGCTGCAGAAATCAAACGCATAAAAATGATGAGACCTGGGGATATACTCTATATTCCCGTGTGTTGGCAATCGTGTTCTAGTTGTGTTTTAAGAAGAAGAAACATCAATTTGAAAGTCAGAATAAAACTGTAATACCAAACTCTTTTACTCGTCCCTTTTCCTAAATACTCCTTACTCACACGCAATACTGTTTTATGGCAGCCTTAACGCGTCTTCCGCTGTAGTTGTTTCGGGTACACTAAGTCTTGCTAAACGTTTTTGTAGCTTCTGTTAGTCGCTCCAAAACCTAAAGCAAAACTAAGTCTCCCCGCAAAAAGCTGCCGCTGCAACCGCTGGCTGAGTTTTTAATTCAAAATTGAAAGTTCAAGATTCAAAAATAGGAGAGTAGTTTTTTCTTTATGTAACAGATACAGAGTTGTTATTCAAATGTTAATTCAACTTTTTTAACATCCCTTTTCCAAGCTTTTGTTCACTTTTGCACTATGTATTTGCAGAACAAAACAAACACATACACCCAAACAT
>NZ_JBVCPV010000061.1:0-15125 GCF_057456495.1 Lishizhenia sp.
ACCTTGGCTTTTAATGCCTCATTCATTGCAATGAATCCACTTTTAGTATCACCTTCCAACATTTTCTTCATGAAGGGTACTAAAATTCCTTTAAAATGCTCTTGATGTGTTAATAAGGTTTGGTTGTCTGAAATGGCTTCCAGTAAAAATTGATGTTGACCATCAAAAACACCTCGGAAGAGCAAATGTCCTTGCCAACGAAACTCTTTGTTTTCATGCACTACTTCAACCATAGGTTTAAATTTCATTCCGGGTAATGCAACAGTTATTTTTTTTCCTTCAACCAGATCCCCGTTTAATTCTTTTACAAAAGGGTTCCATTCCGGGTAATCCTTCGTGTTCATCAATACTTTCCATACTTCATGAACCGGTGCCGCGATAGTAATTTGTGTTGTTATTGTTTTAGCCATAATATGTTTTGTTTGTAGGTACTAAGTTCGTGAACAAACGATGGCGTCGACTTGATATAGATCAAGAAAGTACTGCTTTCTTTCTAATTCTGCTAAACGTTTCAGGAGTCATTCCTAACATGGAGGCTAAATATTGTTGAGGTACGCTGTTGAAAATACTAGGGTTGTATGTATAAAGATGCTGGTATCTTTCTTCGGCAGTCATGGATAAATGACTGAAAACTCGATTTTCTAGCGTGATAAAACAGTCGGAAATAAATTCTTTTTCTATTTGTGCCCAATTGGGAACAAGTTGATGAATTTTTTCAAAATCATTTCTAGCTATGCTAAAAAGCTCAACGTCATCTAAACATTGCATTTGCCAGCGAGAGGGATGTTGGAAAACAAAACTTCTTAAGTCGGTAATAAGTTGACCTGGTCCGGCAATCCATTGGGTGATTTCTTTATCCTTATGTTGGTCAAATATTCTAATATGCCCTTTTTGAAGAAAAGATAATTGCGTACAATAACTTCCTTTTTTAGAATAGAAACTTCCTTTTTGAAATTGTTTTGGTTTAAACAATTCTGCTACTCTAGGTACCTCATCGAGCGGTATTCTAAAGTGATTTTGTATGTGTTGTATAAGTTCCAAACTAATAGATTTTTACAGAAGTCATGGTTAATGAACCCGCAACAGCTTTATCGTTGAACAATTCAATTTCATCTTTTTTCTGAAATAGTCCCATAGTATAGAGGAGAGGAAGGTAGTGCTCTGGTGTAGGAATGGCCATGTCGTAGGCCTCTCCTTGATTGCGGTAATTTATCAAGTTTTTATAATCGTTACTCAATACAAAAGATTTCATTTTAGTACTGGCTTCTTGGGCCCAATCATAGGCATATTCTTCATTTATCTTATCCCACGCCACCTTTCTAAGGTTGTGTACCATATTTCCACTTCCAATAATTAATACACCTCGTTCTCTAAGTACACTTAATTGTTTGGCCAGTTTGTGATGATATTCGGCATCTTTTCTTCTATCTATACTTAATTGTACAACTGGAATATTCGCATTGGGATAGAGATGTTTAATCACACTCCAAGCACCATGGTCTAGTCCCCAAGCATGGTCTAAATCAACAGTTGTACTGGATAGTATTTCCTTGGTAGCATAAGCCAATAAGGGATGACCAGGAGCAGGGTATTCTACATCGAAGAGTTCTTGAGGAAAACCACTAAAATCATGTATAGTTGGTGGATTTTCCATTGCGGTTACCATCGTTCCATTGGTTTCCCAATGTGCCGATATGCATAATATGGCCTTGGGTATAGGTAATTCTGTGGACAGTTTTCTAAACCCTTCAACAAATTCGTTTTCTTCTATAGCATTCATAGGAGAACCATGTCCTAAAAACAATACAGGCATTTTTGGTGTGGAACCAAAGCTTTTGGAGAGTTTATCCAGGTAATTTAAGTTCATCCTTGCTTGTTTAGATTATAAATATCATCAATTTACGAAGAAGAAGCACTAGAATTTTGTCCTTTTAAAGCTTTCTGTAAAAATTAAAGCAATTACTTTCTCTTTACCGTCAAGGATATTTTTTGCAAGCCTCTTATAGCGTGATAGCGTATCTTTTCTTTGTACAAAAACCATCCTCCAATGGCACCGAGTATACTTCCGATTACGATTTCTATTAATCGTAGTTGAATAAGTTCGTTGGGACTTTGCATCATTGGACTAGCAGCCTCAGCCATTAGTATAGTCATAGGAGTAATGAAAATCACAGCCAATACATATTGACGTGTTATGAGCATTTCAATAATAAACTGTAATACGATAATTGCAATACAAATTCCCAAAGCGGTGTCAATTACATTTAAGATAAGCCATGAGAGTCCCATACCGATGAATGTTCCGAGAATTCTGTGTAGGGTTCGTTGCCAGATGTGGTAAAGTGAAGCACCCATCATTACTGCTGAGCAAGAAATTGGAATCCAATAAGGTTTGTCGAAATCTAGTAAGTGTCCTATCAATAATGAAAGAAACATGAAAACACCCATGATTATGGCTTCCATGGAGTTGGCAAAACTGTTTTTCTGTATCATTTTTGGAGCCTCTCTGGTACCGGCATTGGCTTCTTTTCTCACCATGAAAGCGGTATAACTGAGTGCTAATATGCATGTGAAAATAGTTCCTAATCCAATTAATCCAGTCTTAGCTGGTATCTGTGCTAAATCAAAAGGATTGGATAAGGCCATGGAAGCAATAAGAATAAAGAAGAAACTTCCAGGTGGTGAAGTTTTGTAATAAAGTACTACCCAATGAACCGCAAAGGCAAAGACACCCAAAGCAACGGAGGCGACGTAAGGGTTAAAACTGAATAACAATCCCAAAGCAAAAGAGGCCATGAATCCAAAAGAGCTAATGAGTACGGTAATCATTCTGTGTGTTAGAGATCCTTTATGGGGAAGGTATAAAATGACCAATCCACTAATACAGGCATAAATTCCATATTGTAAATTCCCCAAAAAGTAACCTGTTAATATCGGTACTCCCACAGAAAATGCAGCTAAAAAAGGAATGGACAAAGCCCTGTTGTTTTGCTTTAAATGAAAAAGGTTTAGAATTTCTTTTTTTATCGCTTCCTTGTAGAGCATGCATCTATTTTTTTGCAAAGGTACAAGGTCTTCTCCTAAAAATATTGATGCTTCCCTTATTAATTAAGGTATTTGGTCAATTTAATACAGAGCTTTAAAAATGATTAAGATTTAGAAAAATCAATCGTCTTTATTTTTCTCCGAATACTTGGGTGATGTAGATACGTTTTTTTGGGTAATGAATGGCTATTCCAATATCTGCATAACTTAAATCTTTAAAAACCATGTTTTTGTAATGGCCTGGTGATTTGTACCATAAGTCAAAGGCTTCTTTTGCCAAGGCTTTGATTTTAGCAGGATCGTAGGTCGTATAATCTAGGGTTGTAAAGAGAACATTTTCTCCCACAGTTCCAAAATTAGTTCCACCATAAGCTTTTACTCTGTCTTTAGGTGACCTGTATTTATAGTAGCCCTCGTAATGGGTAAGTTTATCCCTTTTTGCTACATAGTCACTATGATGTTGCGCTGCTTTTTTGAGCGTGTCGTTGTAACGGAGTTGAGAACGATTCTTTTTCTTTCTGAGTTCATTTACCAAAAGGGTTATTTCATGACGCAATTCATCACGGTTGATTGCTGTGAATTTAACGGTAGAACTCGCAGACAAACAAAATACACTTACTAGTAGGATAAATACTGTTCTCATTACTTATTCTAACGTAGAAAAGTCAGAAAATTTTATTCAAAGGCATAAAAAAAGTCCCAACACAATGTTGAGACTTTCTGAAACACGGGTGTGTGTTTATATTTTTCCTGGATAAACCTCCAATGCTTTTTCTAAGCAAACTAAAGATTCTTCCAATGCTTCTTTATTCAATACGTAAGCAATACGCGCTTCTTGTTTTCCTAAACCTGGAGTAGAGTAGAACCCTGCACATGGCGCCATCATTACTGTTTTTCCATTGTAGTCAAAGTCTTCTAATAACCATTGACAGAATTTCTCTGCATCATCCACTGGGAATTTAGCAACAGCATAGAATGCTCCTTTTGGTTTTGGACAAAATACACCTGGAATTTTGTTTAATCCATCTACCATGATGTTTCTTCTTTCTACGTATTCTGCAATTACATCATCAAAGTAAGATTGAGGAGTTTGTAGAGCCGCCTCCGCTGCAACTTGTGCATAAGTGGGAGGAGATAATCTTGCTTGACCGAATTTCAATGCAGAAGCCATCACTTCTTCATTTTTTGTAATCAAAGCTCCAATACGAGCTCCACACATTGAGTAACGCTTAGAAACAGAATCAATTAAAACAACGTTATCATCTAGTCCTTCTAATTGCATTACGCTGAAAGGTTGAGCTCCATCGTAACAAAATTCTCTGTATACCTCATCTGCGAATAAGAAGATATCGTGTTTCTTCACTAATTCACCTAACTGCTGAATTTCTTCTTTTGAGTATAGGTAACCTGTAGGATTTCCAGGGTTACAAATAACGATACACTTCGTCTTTGGAGTGATTAACTTTTCTATTTCAGAAATTGCCGGTAATGCAAAACCTTCTTCAATTGATGAAGTTACAGGAACTACATTTAAACCAGCTGCTGTAGCAAAACCATTGTAGTTGGCATAAAAAGGTTCAGGGATAATCACTTCATCACCAGGGTTACAGCAAGACATAAATCCAAATGTCAAAGCCTCAGAACCACCTGTTGTAACCAAGATTTGATCTTTGTTTACATTAATTCCTGACTTTTTATAGTATTCAGATAATCCTTCTCTGTACGATTCGAAACCAGCAGAATGTGAGTATTCCAATACTTTAATATCCGTATTCTTAATAGCTTCTCTGGCTACTTCTGGAGTTTCAATATCTGGCTGACCAATATTTAAATGGAAAACCGTTTTACCAGCCTTCTTTGCTTGCTCAGCATAAGGAACCAATTTACGAATTGGTGATGCTGGCATCAATTGTGCTTTTTCTGAGATACTTGGCATACAATAATTTTTTGCCAAAAATAATACTCCCATTTGCAATAGAACTAAGTTTTGGGTGAAATTCTGTTCTTTTTTTTACTTTTCATGCAACCCTTTTAGAATCAGTTTCGTTCTTTATATATAGAATTCCTTGTTATGGTCCGAGATTTGTACTATATTTGGAGTTCGCAAAAACGATAACTTTTAAATACAATAGCTTATAGCATAAACATTTACTCTACGAAAAGAATTGAAATTATTTAATCTCTAAACAGGGTAAATTATGGCTATGCAAGAACTCACAGACCAACAACTCGTTGCGTTATATTTAAAAGGAAAAGAACAAGCTTTCGAAACTTTATTAATGCGTCACAAAGACAAAATCTATGGTTTTGTTTATATGAAAATTCGTGACCATGCTTTAAGTCAGGATATCTTCCAAGATACTTTTGTGAAAATTGTGAATACACTGAGAAGAGGAGCCTACAACGAAGAAGGAAAGTTTTTACCATGGGCAATGCGTATAGCGCACAACTTGGTGATTGACCACTTCAGAAAAGCAAATAAAACAAGAATGATTTCAGAATCTAGTTCTAAGTCGGATGAATTCAATATTTTTTCTGTGTTGAGTTTAACAGACAAGAATGTAGAGGAGGGATTGATGAAAGATGAGCTTGAACAGCAAATGGTCGGACTAATAGATCACTTACCTGAAACGCAAAAGGAAATTGTGCATATGCGTATTTTCAAAGACATGTCATTTAAAGACATCGCCTTCGAAAAAGATATTAGCATTAACACAGCTTTAGGGCGTATGCGTTATGCTATCATTAATTTGAGAAAAATGATAGAGAAACACAATCTGGTGACGGAAATAGCATAATTATTTAATTATATTGAGGCCTGTTTTATTTGAAACAGGCTTTTTTTGTTTAAAGGAATTTGTATGATATTATCTCCAGTAGTTTTAACAGGTGCAACGGGTTATTTAGGATCTCACATTCTTACTCAACTTTTAGAAAAAGAGTATGAAGTTAGAATAACCACAAGAAGTTTGGCAAAAACGCAAAAAGAAGAACTAATTCTTAAGCTTCAAGAAAAATACCCGAATAAACTATCTATTTACGAGGCAGATTTGTTGGAAGAGGGCAGCTATGATGATGTTATGAAAGGTGCTAAATCACTTATTCATACTGCGAGTCCTTTTAAAATAGAAGGCATAAAAAATCCGAAAAAAGAATTGGTAGATCCTGCAGTAATTGGAACAAGAAATGTTTTGAATGCAGCGAGCAAAGGAGATATTGAACGCGTTATTCAAACCTCTAGTATTGTTGCCGTGTATGGAGATGCAATAGATGTGGAAATGATAGAGGGAGATGCTTTTTCTGAGAAAAACTGGAATGCAACTAGTTCTATATCTCATCAGCCTTATAATTATTCTAAAACGGTGGCGGAAAAGGAGGCTCTAGCCTTGTCTTTGACTTCAACTTGGAGCTTGGTGAGTATAAATCCTGGGTTTATTTTAGGACCTTCTTTAACGAAGCGAACGGACAGCACTAGTATTGATTTTATGTTGAATTTACTCAACGGAAAAATGGCGATGGGAATGCCCGAATTGTATTTTGGAGTGGTGGATGTAAGAGATGTTGCAAAAGCTCACATTATGGCTCTGGAAAATACGGCACTAAAGGGGCGTTTTATATGTAGTAATAAAAGTATGACGATGTTGGAAATGTCCAACATCTTGCGCCAAGAGTTTGGGAAAGCCTATAAGATAGGAAGTAAGGTGTTGCCTAAATTCCTGTTTTATCTCCTGGGTCCTATTATGGCTGGCTTATCATGGTCATATGTGAAAAAGAACATCGGTATTCCATTAAAATTTGATAATACGCGTTCTAAAGAAGAGTTGGGAATGGAGTATAGACCTGTAGAGGAGACTATACTAGACCATGCGCATCAATTAATTAATGATGGGATATTGAAAAAATAAATTCTTTGTATTTTAGAATGTATAAAACTTATATTTAACCAAGGGTTGAATAGGAAATAAACGCAGAAGTAAAACCAGAATGAAGCCGAGCACAGAACTTTTTAAATTGATACAGTCGTTATCAAAATCCGAGAAAAGATTTTTTAAGTTATCTTCTTCTTTACAATCAGGAGAGAAAAACTATTTGAAAATTTTTGACTTTATCGAAAAGCAAGAGGATTACGATGAGGAAGAGCTGAAGGAATATTTTAAAGATGAAACTTTTATCAAGCATCTTCCCTCAGAGAAAAATCATTTGTATAAACTGATTTTGAAAAGTTTAAGGTCTTATTACTCTGATCAGAGTATCAATAGTTTATTGAAGCAAGAGATAAAAAATATTGAGATACTCTACAAAAAAGCACTTTACAAGGAGTGTGAGAAATTCTTAAAGCGTGCGAAAAAAATAGCAGAAGAATACGAAAAATTCTACTACTGGTTTGAGTTGATTTCTTGGGAAAAGAAACTTTTGGAAGAGGCATTTGAAGCCGGAAAATTCGACAGAGATTTAGATGCTCTTATTGAGGAAGAATCAGATGTTATAGATAAACTAAGGAACCTTGCAGAATACCAAGTACTGTACTCTAAAATCAATTACATTTTTAGATCTGGAGGTTTCACCCGAAATGCCGAGGAAAGAAAGGTAGTATCGGATATTGCAAATCATCATTTAATTAAAGGGAAAAATACAGCGCTGAGCTCTAGGGCAGCTTCTATTTGTTATTATATCAAAGGATTGTGTGCTGCAACAAGCAGGGAGTATACAGACAGTTATAAGTTTTTTAACCGAACCAAATATATATTGGATCACAATCCTAAAATCAAAAAGGATTTAGGAAAGCGATACATCTTTACACTCTCACACTTATTGAGGTGTCATATGGATGAGAATGATTTCGAAAGTGCACAAAAATGTTTGGATGAAATCAGTGCTTTGAAAAAGGATAAGAACTTTAAAAATATAGATTTTGAAGTAAGACTTTTCACCATTACGTGTAACGAACAATTACACCTTTTCAATCACATGGGGCAGTTTGAAAAAGCCAAGGATCTTGTACCTGAAATTAATGCAGGAGTTGAAAAGTATGGAGATAAGGTTAACAAAGAGCAACAGCTACTGTTTTCATTTAATCTCGCGTATACATATTTTGGTTTAGCGGACTATAAAACAGCATTGAGTTACATTAATGATGTATTGAATGATAATGAGCAGAATTTAAGACAAGATATTTACAGTTTCTCTCGTTTGTTAAACCTGATCATACATTATGAACTTGGAAACTTAGATTTCTTAGAATATGTTGTGAAATCTACGAATAGATACCTCAACAAAACGGAAAGAGATCACAAGATTGAAAATGTGTTTGTAAAACAGGTAAAACAACTGGCAAAAGCTGGTGATAAAGAGAATGAACAAAAAATTCTCGAGGATATGGCTGCCGAAACACGTGAGTTAATGAAAGATTATGATGAACGTGTTGCTCTAGAGTATGTGGATATAGAAGCGTGGTTAGATGCCAAGCTGAATAACATTAGTTTTACCGAAGCAGTGGTGGCTAAATTGAAATAATTTTAAGGATATAAAAAAAAGGCTTTCAAATTTTGAAAGCCTTTTTTGTTGCTAGAATATTAATGTGTAAGAAAGTATTATTGAATTGGATGCAGTAGATATTGTGCTGCCTACATCCCCAAACGTTGGGTTCACCATGAAGTACTCTTGGTCGAATATTTTGTTTTTGTAGGCAATGTCGATCTGTGAGTTTCTCCATTTTTTACCTATTCCCATCGTAATGAGCTGCGTTGAATAGTTTTTCGATATTTCTTTTTTGTACGGACTTGGTAAGAATGCATATCCACCTCGAACGAAGAATGTACCACCAATGGATAATTCACCTCCAATTCTTAGATTTAAAACATTTCTATATTGATTTCTAACTTCTTGGTTTTCCGTGGCGAAATCATAATTGTCGTTATTCGTCAATATAGGCTTTAATCGCGCTGTATTGTACGCAACATGCTCCACATCTACATTGATAGATCCCTTCATGTTAAAAACATAGGCGATAGATGCTTTTGTTTTCATAGGGGTCCAAATTCTATAGTCGTATTCCCCAGTAGGAATGAAATCAACGGCTGTTTTTGTTTCAACATATTCTGTACCATTGTAGATGGAAGCCTTCATTCTAGCTGTCCAGTTATCTGTTAAGCGCAAGAAACTAGGAGTCTCTAAAGATAAGCCCATGCGAAGTGCTTCGGAGTGTAAGTATAAGAATCCTAACTTCATATTAAATCCACCACCGCTCGTTTCTAAATTGTAGATATAATCAAAATACTCAAAGTTTACTTCTTGGTCTGCAACAGCAGTTTCCGTATGCGTATACTCTTCTTTGTAATTTACTGTTCTATAATTTGCGTTGGCCCCAAAGTAGAAACGGTTTAAATAATTCAAGGAGAAACCAATGTTGTAATCTCCCATACCTCCGCGTTTTTCAATATTTCGAGTTTGGTTCACTGTGCGCGAAGAAATAGAAGGATTATTCAAAGACGAATAGTATTCTTGGTTTGGATAGTCATAATCTAATAAATAAACCTCATAAGCTAAACCTGTGGTAAAGGGGCGGTAAAAATAAATATCATCATTGTCTGGAGATATTCCATCACCTAAGGCTACAAACTCATCTAACAGAGAAACATCATTTCTTCCGGAAATTTGAATGTTCGAGTGGTAGTTATTGACGCGTGTGTATCCTAGAGTGAATTGACTAAAAGTGATACCTGAACGAGAGGTAGATTGGTCTGTGGTTAATACAAGGCCAAGGGTACCCATTTTAAAGGCGTTCCCGAAATCATTACTTTGTTGATTGGCGTAAGTACTACGTGTGTCTATTAAATTATTGCGAAAACTAAAAGAAAATTGACTCGTAGAAAACCTTGCGATTCCTGCAGGGTTAATTTGACTACTGGAAAAGTCAGCTCCTAATGCTCCAAAAGATCCTGCCATGGCTTCAAAACGTGCTGAACCTTGGTAATCCGTCATACTGTAACGTAAAGCGTCATCTTCGTTTTGGGCAATAGAAAGTTGGGAGATTAATATCCCTAATGTTAATGTTAAATATTTCTTCATGTCTACCTTCTTCTAGATGTTGATGTTGAACCTCCTGAACTAGACCTTCTCGAACCTCCACTAGTTCCACTGGACGACCTTGATGATCCACCAGAACTTGTACTCGGTGTAGGGCGTGTACTGCTGCGCGGTGTTGTGATTTTCACACCATTTCCGTTGGTAGGAGTACCTAAAGTTGTTGATCTTCCTGAGGAAGTTGATCCAGCAGATCTTCTACTACTACCGTTTATAGGTTGTGTTGTTCTTTCTTGAGAAGAGGATTGTGGCGACCTATACGTTCGTGTAGGTTGTTTTGATTGTGCATTCCCTGTATAAGATTGTTGTCCGGACGGTTTAACTGCAGAAGAGCCTGAGTTTTTTACGGTTCTATTCGGTTTTCCACTTCCAATTTGGTAGCTCGTACCTATATTTCTTCTTACCGTTTGCTGTTGTGCAATGTTATTGTTTCTATCCACTCTTCCTGGTGTTCTCGGTGTATTATGAATTACAGCTGGACTATTTTTTAAGGTAGATGGATAATTAGAATTTCTTGGAGCACCTACAGTAGGTGTAGTTCTGTGTTGATAGAAGTGATTGGGGTTATGGCTGGCAACATTTCCTCCGTACCCGCCAAATCCATTACTGTATTGTCCGTAACCGTAATAAAAATTTGGACCGATGAATACTTGATGTTGATTCATCCACATATACGGATTATAATAAGGGTTTCCATATATACTATATCCATACCCATAAGTAAGCCCTTGGTAAAAGCCATTATAATAATAAGGAACTAAATGCATATGTCCGTAATAAGGAGACGGGAAAAAGGGCGAGCCCATATTACCAAAATTGTTGATTACAGTAAAATTCCCTCTAAAAGGAGTGAAATGGTCTTGTGTAACGATAATTTCCTCTCTTTCTTGCGCTTTAAAATTGGCAAAGGAAGTAGGATCCGTTTCGTCTTCGAATAGGGTAGAGGCAGTGGGTTGTTGCATATAGACGTCATTATCCGCTATTGAACCAGAGGTGGCACAAGAGCCGAGAAAAAGTCCTGCAAGACAAACTGTACTAAACGCGATCAAATTTTTCATAGTTTTGTCTTTTATAAAATTCATAATAAGGCAAAGTTTTTACCTTTGTTGTGAACAAAAGATACAATAATTATACCGTTTTATATGGCACAGAAATTAACGAAAAGATCAGAGGACTATTCTAGCTGGTACAATGAGTTGGTTGGAAAAGCTGATTTAGCTGAGCACTCTGACGTAAGAGGTTGTATGGTAATTAAACCATACGGTTTTGCGATTTGGGAGAAGATGAAAGAGATATTAGATGCAAAGTTTAAAGAAACTGGGCACTCTAACGCCTATTTTCCAATTTTTATTCCAAAATCTTACTTAAGTAAAGAAGCTGCTCACGTTGATGGATTTGCTAAAGAATGTGCGGTAGTTACGCATTACAGATTAAAGACCAATGAAGCTGGTGATGGAGTTGTTGTAGATCCGGACGCGAAATTAGAAGAGGAATTAATTGTACGTCCAACGTCTGAAACGATCATCTGGAATTCTTTTGGTAAGTGGATTCAATCTTACCGTGACTTACCGATTAAAATAAACCAATGGGCGAATGTTGTACGTTGGGAATTGAGAACGCGTTTGTTTTTAAGAACTGCAGAGTTCCTTTGGCAAGAAGGTCACACTGCGCATGCAACAAAGGCAGAGGCAATAGCTGAAGCGGAACAAATGTTGGAAGTTTATGCTGATTTTGCAGAAAATTACATGGCGATGCCGGTGATCAAAGGATTGAAAACGGAAAGTGAAAGATTTGCTGGTGCCGACGAAACATATTGTATTGAAGCAATGATGCAAGATGGTAAAGCACTTCAGGCGGGTACTTCTCACTTCCTTGGTCAAAACTTTGCCAAGGCATTTGATGTGAAGTTCTCAGATAAAGAAGGAAAACAAGAACACGTTTGGGCAACTTCTTGGGGAGTTTCTACTCGTTTGATGGGAGCATTAATTATGACACATTCGGATGATGAAGGATTGGTTTTACCACCGGCCTTAGCACCGATTCAAGTTGCCATCATTCCTATATACAAAGGAGAAGAACAATTAGCAGCAATTACAGAGAAAATAACTCCTGTAATAGAGGCTTTAAAAAAGCAAGGTGTAAGCGTTAAGTTTGATGATGATGACAACCGTAGACCAGGATGGAAATTTGCTGAATACGAAACAAAGGGTGTTCCTGTAAGATTAGCTATAGGACAAAGAGATTTAGCCAACGGTAAAGCAGAGGTTGCGCGTCGTGATACAAAAGAGAAGAATTTAGTAGATTTTGAAGGTGTGGATCAATACATCATTAATCTTTTAGATGAGATTCAAGAGAATTTATTGAATAGATCTAAAGCTTTCAGAGATGAAAACATCCGCGAAGCAAACTCTTACGATGAATTCAAAGAGATAATTGAGAAAGATGGTGGTTTCGTTTCAGCTCACTGGGATGGAACAATAGAAACAGAAGAGCAAATCAAGAACGAGACTAAGGCTACGATTAGATGTATTCCTTTTACTGAAAAAGAGGAGGGGACATGTATGGTGACTGGTAAACCTTCTAAGGGAAGAGTTTTGTTTGCGAAAGCATATTAAAATATACCCAAAAACTAAAACTAAGCCATGGGAGAGTGTACAGAAAAGATCAAAGACCTTTTATTGAATAGGGCGGTATTAAAGCAAGATGTGTTTGATAACACGAAAGAACAGTTTCAAATCTTTAAAGAGGTTGTTAAAACTGAGTTGGATTGCTTAAAGTCTGAATTGAAAAATGATAGAGTTCGTCTTTTTTATGAGGATAAAGGTGACTTTGAAATTCACGCTTATATAGGTAGTGATGTTTTAGTTTTTAATATGCATACAAATGTTTTTCGATTTACGGATGATAACCCCTTGTGGAAGTCTTCTTATTTAGCGAACAATAAAGGTATGGGATATTGTGGGGTGATAAACGTTTATAACTTCCTTGCAGAATCTTTTTTGCAAGGAAGAATGAACGATGCCGGTTTTTTAATAGGTAGAGTATTCTTAAATAAAGAAAATCACTTCCTAGTAGAAGGTAAAGGTCAGCTAGGTTTTTTGTTCCGCGACTTTGTAAATTCTACCCTTTCTAAAGAGATTTGGAAAGACATAGTAGAGCGAACTTTTATACATGCCATAGAATTTGATTTAATTTCTCCACCTTACGAAAAAGTGAATGTAGTAAGCGTTATGCAGATTAAATCATTGAGTTCCAGTCTTCAAATGAAGACGAGCAAACGTCTAGGGTTTAAGTTCCAGGCAGAGCAAGAAAAAATAATTTAATTTTTTTCAAAAAAAGTATTGCGGGTTTAAGAAATGTGTGTATATTTGCACCCGCAATCGCAAAGCAAACGAGCTTAGCAGACTTGAAAAAGGCCCATTCGTCTAGTGGTTAGGACGCCAGGTTTTCATCCTGGAAACAGGAGTTCGATTCTCCTATGGGCTACCAAAATTGACATCAAAAAAAAGTTTTACTAAAATGATTTTTTAGTTGCTAATTAAAAAATAAGTATTACTTTTGTCACCCGTAACAACGGCCCATTCGTCTAGTGGTTAGGACGCCAGGTTTTCATCCTGGAAACAGGAGTTCGATTCTCCTATGGGCTACAAAGCTAACAGCATAATAAACAAGAAAGATAATGGCGAATCATAAGTCAGCACAAAAAAGAATAAGATCAAACGAAGCTAAAAAACTTCGTAACAAATATCAGCACAAGACGACACGTAATGCGATTAGAGATTTGCGTGCTACAACTGATAAGAGCGAAGCGGAAAAAATGTTCCCAACTGTTTCTTCAATGTTAGACAAATTAGCGAAGAGAAACATTATTCACAAGAACAAAGCTGCGAACTTAAAGTCAGGATTAGCTGCACACATCGCAACGTTGTAAGAAGCTTATAAAGAAATTTTAAGGAGACTCCAAACGAGTCTCCTTTTTGTGTTTTCAGTAATATGGAATTAACAAAAGATTGGAAAGGCCTGCTGGAGGAGGAAATGCAGCAGGAGTATTTTCAAGAGCTTCAGAAATTTGTAGAAGCTGAATATGAGGGTAAACATCCTATCTACCCCAAGAAAGATCATGTTTTTCATGCTTTTAATTCTTGTGCATTAGAAGATGCAAGGGTGGTGATTTTAGGTCAAGATCCTTACCATGGACCAGGCCAGGCAGATGGTTTGTGCTTTTCAGTACCTCCTGGTGTTAATTTCCCCCCTTCCTTAAGAAATATCTTATTGGAACTCAAAGAAGATGTTGGTAATGAAATTCCTTTTACAGGAAGTCTTCAGGAGTGGGCTAATCAAGGAGTGCTTTTACTCAATGCTACCTTAACCGTAAGAGGAGGTGAAGCGGGAAGTCACCAAAAGCAAGGTTGGGAAACCTTTACAGATCGTGTGATAGCCTTACTTTCGGAGGAGAAATCAAATCTTGTTTTTTTATTGTGGGGTGGTTATGCCAGAAAGAAGGTCAAATTAATTGATGCCAACAAACATCTTATCTTAGAAAGTGGACACCCATCACCGCTAAGTGCAAATCGAGGTCATTGGTTCGGAAATAGGCATTTTTCAAAGTGTAATGAATATTTGATTAAGCATAACAAAGCACCAATAAACTGGTAGAAATTAACCTGAAAACATGCCGTTGAATATTCTCTCTGAATCACTTAAATTTTCTCGAAAACTATTTATCTTTGCTTGCGATGGAAATTAAGAATGATTTAATTCTACGTGCTGCACGTGGAGAAGAAATAGAGCGTTACCCTGTATGGTTAATGCGTCAGGCAGGAAGAATTTTACCTGAATATAGAGCTGTAAGATCTTCACTTTCTGGTTTTAAGGAATTGGTAGAGACGCCTGAATTGGCTGCTGAAGTAACAATACAACCGGTAGACCTTTTAGGAGTAGATGCGGCAATTGTCTTTTCAGATATTTTAGTAGTACCTGAGGCTATGGGCTTGGAG
>NZ_JBVCPV010000062.1:0-14978 GCF_057456495.1 Lishizhenia sp.
GAGAAGTAATTTGGAAAAGCTTCGATTTAGATACGCAATGGGATGGTACTTACAATGGTAAACAAGTTCCAACAGGTGTTTATACTTGGACATTCAAAGCAAGAAATAAACAAGATGATTCTAAGTTTACGAAAACAGGATACGTGCAAGTTATGCGTTAATGTTTGATTTATTTTATAATGAAAAATCCCGGCTGAACAAGTCGGGATTTTTTGTGTTTTTAACAGATCTAAGCATTAACTTATTATTTTTGTACAACTCCTAAAAATAAAGGGAGGCATAGAAATTAAAGAAAGACTAAAAACATGACGTTAGAAGAATTTCAAAAAGATATCCAGGAAGGAATACCTAGTGTGGTTCCTCCTAAAAAAGAATACGAAAAGGACATTAATCATGCACCTATCCGTAAAAAGATTTTAAGCAAAGAAGAAGAGAAACTTGCGCTTAAAAATGCATTGCGTTACTTCCCGAAAGATCAGCACGCTGAATTGATTGAAGATTTTAAGGAAGAGCTAGAGAAATATGGTCGTATCTATATGTTGAGATACAGACCAGATTACAAGATGTACGCACGTCCAATTGACGAGTACCCAGGAAAATCATTACAAGCGAAAGCTATCATGTTAATGATACAAAACAACTTGGATTACGCTGTTGCGCAACACCCACATGAGTTAATTACTTATGGTGGAAATGGTGCGGTTTTCCAAAACTGGATTCAGTATCGTTTAACGATGAAGTACTTGTCTGAAATGACAGATGAGCAAACCTTGGCAATGTATTCAGGTCACCCTATGGGATTATTTCCTTCGCATAAAGATGCGCCAAGAGTAGTGGTTACCAATGGTATGATGATTCCTAATTATTCTCAACCAGATGACTGGGAGAAATTTAATGCTTTAGGTGTTACGCAGTATGGACAAATGACGGCTGGTTCTTACATGTACATTGGACCACAAGGTATTGTTCACGGAACTACAATTACTGTATTAAATGCAGGTCGTAAAGTAGCCAAAGATGGTGAAGGTTTGGCAGGAAAACTTTTCCTAACAGCTGGTTTATGTGGTATGTCTGGAGCACAGCCTAAAGCGGGTAACATTGCTGGTTGTATTACAGTTTGTGCTGAAATCAATGAAAAAGCAACGCACACACGTCACTCACAAGGATGGGTAGACGAGGTAATTACTGATTTGGATGAATTGGTAACGCGTGTAAATAAAGCTAAAGCAGATAAGGAAGTTGTTTCTATTGCTTACCAAGGAAATATTGTAGATGTTTGGGAGAAGTTTGATGAAGCTGGTGTTTATGTTGACTTAGGTTCGGATCAAACATCTTTACACAATCCATGGGCAGGTGGTTATTATCCGGTTGGATTGACGTTAGAAGAGTCGAACGACATGATGGCAAATGATCCTGAGCAGTTTAAAAAAGAAGTGCAAGCTACCTTAGTAAGACATGCCAATGCTGTGAACAAACACACGGCAAAAGGAACTTACTTCTTTGATTATGGAAATGCATTCTTGTTAGAAGCATCTAGAGCTGGAGCTGATATTATGGCAGAGAATGGTATTGATTTTAGATACCCTTCTTATGTACAAGATATCATGGGGCCTATGTGTTTTGATTTCGGATTTGGTCCATTTAGATGGGTGTGTGCATCAGGTAAGCCAGAAGATTTACAGAAAACGGATGAGATCGCTTGTCAAGTGCTGGAAGAATTGAGAAAGGAAAGTCCAGCAGAGATTCAACAGCAAATGGCAGATAATATTCAGTGGATCAAAGGAGCGCAAGAGAACAAGTTGGTTGTAGGTTCTCAAGCACGTATTTTATATGCAGATGCTGAAGGAAGAATGAAAATAGCAGAAGCCTTTAACAATGCAATCGCTGCAGGTGAGATAGGACCAGTTGTATTAGGTCGTGACCACCACGATGTATCTGGAACAGATTCTCCATACAGAGAAACATCTAATATTAACGATGGATCTCGCTTTACTGCTGATATGGCGATTCAGAATGTTATCGGTGATGGATTTAGAGGTGCAACATGGATTTCTATACACAACGGTGGTGGTGTAGGATGGGGAGAAGTTATCAACGGTGGTTTTGGTATGCTTCTCGACGGTTCATCTGAAGCAGATAGACGTTTGAAAATGATGTTACACTGGGATGTTAACAACGGTATTGCTCGTAGAAACTGGGCAAGAAACGAAGGTGCAATTTTCGCGATTCAACGTGCTATGGAAAAAGAACCTTTATTGAAGGTTACTTTACCAAATATGGTAGATGAAGACTTGTTGTAAAAACAAGATTTAAGATAAAGCAAAGGTCTCCAGTTTTGGGGACCTTTTTTTTGTTATTGACCTACCGTAAATCCTTCACTTAGAAAATCTACAATGTAGAGTATGTTTTTAAGAATAGGACTTTTATCATCCTTCCTATAATTCACAAATAAATCGATTTCTTGTTTCATGTCAATAAAGCGAATACCAGGCATATTAGACATTTGAAAAGATTTTGGGAGGATAGATACACCCAGGTTTTTGGAAACTAAACCTAAGATCATAGAACCAAAGTCAGATTCTATACTTACATGAGGGTCAAACTCAGCATCATTAAAGAGTTGTCTTAAAAGACTGGAGTAAAAAGTGGTGTAATGTAGTCCTGACATAATGAAGTTTTCATCCTTCAATTGAGCGAGATGGGTGAAATTCTCAGCGGTTAACCAATGTTTTTCAGGAACTACAATGCAAATATTTTCTTTGTATAACTGTTTGTATTGTACGGCAGGATTACGCACAGCTTCTCTACTAAACGCCAGGTCTATGGTATAGTTGAGTAGTAAGTTTCCATGGTTTTGATCCGTAGGTTCCATTAAATCCATCTTTAATTGCGGTAAACTGTTGGAAATCCTTCCTAATACTGCAGGTAAAAAGCTAAACGAGATGGAACCCGGATAACAGATGTTAATATAACCTGTTGCGCCTTCATCAATTTTCTTTGCGTGGAGATGCGTTCTATCAATTTCATCTATCAAGACTTCCCATTTGTCTTTTAAAAACCTTCCTGCTTCTGTGAGTTTTACATTGCGTTTGTTGCGCTCAAAAAGTTCAACGCCCAGTTCGTGTTCCAAGGCTTTTATTCTTCTACTTAAGGATGATTGAGTGATGTAGACCTTTTCTGAGGTACGCCAAAAGTGTAATTCTTTGGCTAAAATGAGGAAGTATCTTATCTGTTGAATATCCATTAATGTGAAAATTGCATTAGTAGTGCCAATATCGACATTTTTTAGAAGAATAATAGTCTTTTTTTTTGTACCGTGAATTGAAAGTCAATTCTATTTATTAATCCTTTAATGAAATATATCATGGGAATAGAGAGTGTTTTAGCATTTTTAAGTGTTGCTGTTTTATTTATAATGACTCCAGGTATTGATACGTTTTATGTATTAAATAATACTTTGTTGCGTGGAAAATCTGCCGGACTTCAATCGGGGTTAGGGGTGAATGTGGCCATGTTTATACAAATTATTGTTTTGGGGTTGGTCTTTAGTTTTGCTATTGCTCAGTTTGATTTTGTGCTGCAAGTAATTAAAATAGCGGGTGCAGTTTACCTAAGTATTTTGGGAGGTAAACTCATTTTGAAATCAACAAAAGCTGAGGGAGATGTTAGAAATGAGAAAGTAAGCAATGCTTTTTGGGGTGGTATGTTAACCAATTTTTTAAATCCGAAAGCGGCTTTATTTATTGTAGCTTTCTTTCCTCAGTTCATTGAGAGGGAAAGTATAACAAGTCCTTTTTCTTACATCAATTTAGGAATATTATACACGTTAACAGGGATATTGTGGTTTACGCTCTTGGCTTTATTGGGAGCTAAGTTACACCACTTCTATAATAAGCAAACAAAAGGCAAGGCTGTGTTTCAGCATTTCGCGGGATTGCTGTTTATTTTTTTTGGCTTTTTAATGTTGGTAATAACTTAAGGAGTAAACTATAACTCATCATGAAAAACAAGTCTTTAATGAGGCTTGTTTTTTTGTTTTAACTCTAATCTGGATAGATACATCTTGTACCTTTGATCATGAGATTTTTTTTCATCTTCGCGAAACTTCCATTGAGCATTATGTTGTTTTGAATAATGCAGAAATCTTTCAAATTCCCATTGAGTAGAATTTAAACGAATGCGAATCAAATTTTTGTATTTTTCTTTTATTGAAACGGTGTTATGTGGTGTTCTATACGTTTCTTCAGGAACATAGAATATAATGTTCTTATAAGAAAATGTGAGAATTTTCTTATGGTTTAGGAGGTTTGATAAAACGATGAGATTGTTGTCTATATAAATCTTGGAGTAACTAAGAATTGAATATTTGATGAGCAATAGAACAATGATGAATATCGTAAATATTATAGGATAGAAAAAAGGAGTGTTTAAAGTTGAGAAAACTAAAAAGACCCCAAATACCACAAAAGTTAAGGTAACTACAACCTTTTCTAGTGTGTTTCTTTTTGTTAGTTTCAATTATTCTATAATTCTAACATAAATTCCTCCATTTCCCTTTTCTCCCACATAAATGGTGTCTTTATGGTGAAAATGAACATCTAGTTCTTTATTGGTGCTTTCACCGTAAATAGAAAATAGGGGACCTGCTATTTTCTTTTCTGTTAGTTTGAAGTCTTTATTAGAGTAACGCTTTATTTTCTTAATAAATAAGTCTCCGTCATCCATAAAGAGTTTTACGTATTTATTGTTATTTACTTTAATAACCCTTCCCGTATAGTTTTTTAAGGAGTCTTCTGTGATTTCTATCTCCAAACTATCTAAAATCCCTCTTTTTGCGAGTCTCCATTTCCCTTTGAATTGATTCTTGGCGGCTTTTTGAAAACTATCAGTATTGCAGGAAATTAGAATTGCGGAAAGGAAAAGGATAGTGGTAAATGTTTTCATGATTAAATTTTTAGTATAAAGAAAGCGGTTTTAGTTTATTTCCAACGCTTAACTCTCCAATTTTGTTGTTCTTCTTTATTAAGAAAGGTCCAAGCAACGATGCGAGTAGATTTATTTCCCGTGCCCATTTCTATGGTTTTGATGTCTGTAGCATGGAAGCGTTCCAGTGCTTTGTACATTCCCTTTAGGTTGGATTGTTTAGAAACTAAAGAAGTGAACCAAAAACAGGTCTTTCCAAACTTCTTACTTTCCTTAATCATTTTATGTAAGAACTTGTTTTCCCCTCCTTCGGTTATCAATTCATTGCTTATTCCGGCAAAATTCAACAAAGGATCTTTTTGTGCTTTACCTCCGAGGTTTTTTACTTTACGTTCACTTCCTTTTTTGGCGTCTTCTGCAGAGGCGTGAAAAGGTGGGTTACACATGGTTATATCTACATGTTCGTTTTTGTCGATAATACCGTAAAATATGTCTTTCGGATTATGTTGCAGAACCAGGTTTACTTTAGGAGCAATTTCCGGGTTGTTATCCATGATGTTCTGGGCACTAAATAAAGAGTGCTCCGAGATGTCAGCTCCTATGAAATTCCAATTGTATTCGCTAACACCTAGTAAAGGATAGATGCAATTGGCACCAACCCCTATGTCTAACACTACAACTTTATCTCCATCAGGAAGTTTACCGTAATTACTTTCTTTTAACAGATCGGCTAAATAATGGATGTAATCTGCTCTACCAGGAATAGGTGGACACAAGTTTCTATCCGGGAAATCCCAATATTGTATACCGTAATAATGTTTAAGTAAAGCTTGATTTAAAAGTTTTACAGCTTTCGGATTGGAGAAATCAATAGATTTTTGCCCTAACTTATTTGGTTTGATGTGTGCGTTAAGTTCTGGTAAAACCTTTATTAAAGCTTCCAAATCATACCTTTCGTTGTTTTTATTATTGGGGTGTAATCTTGCTGTTTTCTCTTTTGCCATGTGATTGCCTTTGTTACAAAGATAGCAGCATTCAACAAGAAGTGTTTGTAATGATAAAATTCGTGAAAAGAAAAATTGAATACGCTAAATGTAGCGGATGTTAACGGTGTGATTAGTTGATTTTTCGCTTATGCTTTGATTATCAATTTTTAAATAGAGATTAAACATAGTGATTAGTTGTAGGCCCTTCATTTACGGGTGTTTAGAATGAAATTAAATTAGATGATAGCAAGTTGTAGGCATTGAATTTTTATTATTTTCATAAGACCTATTAATAATAAATTACAACTAAAATTATGAGTAAAAGAAGTGACTTGATCAACAAGTATCACCAAGAAATGAACACACTAAACATTTCTTTCGACGCAGCATTATTTGAAAAAGTAGTTATCGGCTGCGGACCTGCAATTTTCACCAGAGATTCTGAAACAGTTTCTGCGAGTAGTGAAACCGAAATTAATACCGTTCGTCAAAATTTCTTGATTAAAAAGTTAGGATTGGCAGATACTCCTGAATTGGATAAGGCCATTGACGAAGTGATTGAAAAGTTTGGTAGATCTAACAAGAATAAATACAGAGCTATCTTCTACTATTTGTTAGTAGAGAAGTTTAAGAAAGCTTCGGTTTACGCATAAGTTTACATTGCACAAAGAAAAGCCGTTTCCGAAAGGAGCGGTTTTTTTATGCGTTGAAATGTAGAGAAGAGTGCTTTGATCATGGATTTTCCAATTGTGCATTAAAGTTCAGCCAGGGGGTGCAGTGGCAGCTACCCATAGGGGAGGGCTAGTAAAAGTTGCGAAAAGTATACGACCAACGGAAGTGTGCTTGCCGCATTACTATTGCTTGCCATGGCCTTTGGGTACTACAACGGAAAACCCGTTAAGGATGCCTTAAAAAAGACAAAGCCATAGAAATAGAAAATTGTGTAGTATTTATCTTTAAAAATGGGGGGAAACTTGCCACGAAATTCTAAATTTGCAGTAATCAATTAAATTGACATGAGTAAATACGACGTTACAATAATAGGATCAGGTCCTGGAGGATATGTTGCAGCAATTAGATGTGCGCAATTGGGTATGAAAACAGCTATCATAGAGAAGTACGATACATTAGGTGGTACTTGTTTGAACGTAGGTTGTATTCCTTCAAAGGCATTATTAGATTCTTCTGAGCATTACCACAATGCTACACATACTTTCGAAGAACACGGAATTAAGGTAGATAACGTGGTTGCTGACATCAATCAGATGATAGCGCGTAAAGACAAAGTGGTTGAACAAACATGTAATGGAGTAAAGTTCTTGATGGACAAAAACAACATTGATGTACACCACGGAGTTGGATCTTTTGTAGATAAAAACACGATTAAGGTTACAGATAAAGACGGTAAGGAAACTACTTTGGAAACAAAGAATACAATTATCGCTACTGGATCTAAGCCTAACTATTTCCCAGGAATGGAGCCAGACAAGAAGCGTATTATTACGTCTACAGAAGCTTTGGCATTGAAAGAAATTCCTAAAGACATCATCGTTATCGGTGGAGGTGTAATCGGATTGGAATTAGGATCTGTTTACGCACGTTTAGGTTCTAAAGTGCAGGTGGTAGAATTTGCGAAATCTATCATTCCTACTATGGACGGAACGATGGGGAAAGAGTTAACAAAAGTGTTGAAGAAATTGAAAATGAAATTCAACATGGAGCACCGTGTACAATCTGTTGAAAATACAGGTGACCGTGTGAAAGTTACTGCTTTAAATAAAAAAGGTGAAGAGGTTGTTTTAGAAGCAGATTACTGTTTAGTATCTGTAGGTAGAAAGCCTTACACGGAAGGATTAGGATTAGAAAACGTTGGTATTGCTGTAAATGACAGAGGTCAGATAGAAACAGACAATCACTTGAAAACAAACGTTGATGGTATTTACGCGATTGGAGATGTTGTAAAAGGAGCAATGTTGGCACACAAGGCGGAAGAAGAAGGAACATTCGTTGCTGAGCACTTGGCTGGTCAAATTCCTCACATTAACTACGACTTGATTCCTGGAGTTGTGTACACATGGCCAGAAGTTGCTGCTGTTGGTAAAACAGAAGAGCAATTGAAAGAAGCGGGTGTAGCATACAAAACAGGTTCTTTCCCAATCAAAGCATTGGGTAGAGCAAGAGCGAGTATGGATATCCAAGGATTGGTGAAAATTTTGGCTGATAAAGAAACAGACGAGATTTTAGGAATGCACATTATTGGTGCACGAGCGGCTGATTTAATTATGGAAGGTGTAACGGCTATGGAGTACAGAGCTTCTGCTGAGGATATCGCGAGAATTTCTCACCCTCACCCAACATACAGTGAAGCTGTAAAAGAAGCGGCAATGGCTGCTACAGAAGATAGAGCGATGCACATTTAAGATGTGATACTATATTTAAAAGAGGTCTCCCGCAACGGAGGCCTTTTTTTGTGGGTAGACTTTTGTATATTGGAAGGATGGTAGGGATTAAACACTGATACTATGACAACAAAAAAAACATATCACTTGGTACTCTTTGTACTTTTAAGTCTAATAGCTATACCGGCAGCATCTGGATTATTAACCGGGAATTACCTTTGGTATTCGGCACTCAACATTAAAGGCATACAACTGTTTTTAATTTTTGTAATTCTATTTTTTGAGTTTCGATTAGCAGAAAAAAAATGGTTGCAAATCTTAATTGGAGTATTGGGTGGAGCAGTTGTTTTGGGATATATTTTTAAACTGATGCATTGGCAAGGTACCAAGGAAATCTTTTTACTCGGCGCGCTTTTGTTTCCCATACCCGTACTGATAAAAGGAGTGGTGAACAAAGGGAGAGGGCTTCTCGAGTTTGTCGTTTCATTGTATATATCAGCGCATGCTACCTACATGATTTATCCTTCTTTGGATGGTGTTTGGAAAATTGATGCGGGTGTGTTATTTGCAGCTTGGGCGGCAAGTGCATTGCTCTTTTTCTGGGGGATGTTGAAGAAAGACAGGGCCTATTAATAAACAATGAGGGTTAAGTTTGATTAAAAAAATATTCTTTTCAGCATTGTCCATTTTTCTTTGCATCCAAAGCTATGATTTGTTTTGGTTTTTATGGAGTAGGGATGAAATGTCTTGGTTAGCCTTGGTTATTTGCGCTTTCTTATTGAACCTTTTTGTTTCAGGAGTCTTTGCATTTCTATCGTTTGCTTATCCGATTTCCAAGTTGTTTACGAATACCTTTTATACCAATGTTAAAGCGACCAGAATAGAGCTGTTGTATAAACGGTTGGGAGTGAAATATTTCAAAATCCTTTTAATGTTATTTTATTGGGGAAGGACCAAACACAGAAAAGAGTTCTTCTCCGGTGGCAAGGGTGGAATTGCCGCTTTAGACTTTAGAAGTAAACAAGCTGAAATTGGTCATTTCCTGCCTTTTGTAGTTCTTCTTTTGATGGCTGTTTTCTTGTTTGTTCATGGGGATATAAGCTTGAGCATCTTCATTTTTGTCTTTAATCTTGTGGGTAATTTTTTCCCCATTCTCTTACAACGAAAACTCAGAGTGAGGCTTCAATTTTTAAGGTAAAATATAGTATAACTTTTGTTAGTATTGATTATCTCAAAGGGATGGAACGAAAATGTCTCGTTTGGATATTCTCAAGAGAATTATTGATAAATGTCAATTTTACCCCTTTTGAATAGTCTACCTTTATATAAACATTAAATCATTGGCTATGAAAAAGAATTTGGGTAAAATAGATAGAAATGTAAGAATCATTATTGCTGCAATTATTGTTGGAGCTGCTTATTTGGAGGTGATTACAGGTGTTCTAGAAGTTGTTTTATTAATATTGGCTGGTATTTTCCTTGTAACAAGTGTTATCAGTTTTTGTCCTTTATATGCGGCTTTTAAAATCAGTTCACGCAAAAAAAAGGATAAGGTGGTCCAATAAAATTTGTCATTTTCAACACTAAAACCTCTCTACTTCTTATCTTGCCTCTATGAAAAGTTTAGAAGCGAGTAGGGTAAATATTATGGTCAATGACATGGATCATTCCGTGAAATTCTATACAGAAACTCTGGGGTTAGAACTCCTTAACCGTTGGGGAAATCATTATGCAGAAATACAAGCTGCAGACTTAACTTTAGCTTTACACGAAAAGAACAAAGGACATCAGGTAGGTACGACATGTTCCATTGGTTTTGGTGTGCGTTCATTTGATGATGAGGTAGCGGTTTTACAATCGAAAGGGATTGCTGTTTCCGTGGAGCAAGATGCGTATGTTCGCTTGGCACATTTTCAAGATCCAGACGGGCATCCTCTTTTTCTGGCCGAAAGAAATAAATAGTGGAAGTGTAACTTTTTGATTTTCTTTTGGTTATTTTTAAGTATCCTTAAAGTCATTAACCATGAAAACAAATCGTCTGCTTATTTTATGTTTATTTTTTGTCGTTTCTACCACGTCTCAAGCTTAGCTTTTGAGTTCAGGGTGGCAAAGAAATAATCATTTTTTAGATTTTGAACTAAATGATGGCTATGTTGACGCCGGAGGAATAGGATACACCTATGTACACAGGTTTTTATGTAGATCTTACTTTGGGGTGCGCGGTGGTGCTTTTGTACATCAGAATGAAAATAATTTTCCGCATTCTGGTACACCAATTTCTACGAGTCTCGAAGCTGTAGCTATTTTTCATTTGTTGGGTCCATTAAATGTGCAAGTAAATTATGGAAGAGCGCGCTATAGTTTTTTAGAAAATGAAGGGATAGATTTTACACCACCTTACATGAGATTGCAGCTGGAGGCGAACGTTATTCTTGGTCGTAAAGTGATGCTGAAATACGGGTATAATTTTTATGGTTCTATCAAAGAAATCCGAGAAAATGATTGGCCGTATAAGGTGTTTGTTGGACTAGGTATTCGCTTGTAATTAAATATTTATTATCATTTATTGTTAGCCTTATATGAAGTTTAATATTCTCACATTTGTAGTTTTTTTAGTAATCAATTTTGGAGCACTTGCCATAGGTGGATTGTTTACATCTTCCGGTGTTGATTCGGATTGGTATGCAGCGTTAAATAAAGCACCATGGACACCTCCCGGGTGGTTCTTTGGAGTGGCTTGGACCACCATTATGATTTGTTTTAGTTTCTATATGATGCGTCTTTGGGATACCGCGGATAATAAGCAACAAGTCCTTTGGGTATTTGCCTTACAAGTATTGCTAAATATTGGATGGAACCCTGTCTTTTTTTACTTCAAAGAAGAAGTTATGGGATTGCTAATTATAAGTGCGTTAACGCTTGTCATAAGTTTCTTTCTCTTTAATTACCTCAAACCACTAGGAGTTTGGTCCTTGTTTATTGTACCTTATTTTCTGTGGATAATCACTGCAACCTCGCTCAATGCCTACATTGTTTGGGCGAATTAATTCTCAGATTTTTAAGTATCTTTTTGGCTCATTATTAAAGGATGCTAAATGAAACCCGAAGAAAATTATCTAGCCATCAATAAAGACAACTGGAATCAACGCGTAGCTGCTCACCTTACATCAGAGTTTTACGATCATGAAAATTTTAAAAAGGGAAAATCTTCCTTAAATGATATTGAGCTAGAGTTATTCGAAGATTTAAAAGGGAAGAAGGTGTTGCATTTGCAATGTCACTTTGGTCAAGATACCATTTCCTTAGCTCGTTTAGGAGCAAGCGCGGTAGGTGTGGATTTGTCGGACGAAGCCATTAAGGTAGCTAAAGATTTAGCTCTAGAATTAGAGGTGGACGCGCAATTTATTTGCAGTGATATTTATGACCTACCCCATCATCTCGATCAAAAGTTCGACGTAGTTTTTACCTCTTACGGAACCATAGGTTGGCTGCCAGATATGAAGAAATGGGCTACCATCATACAGCATTTTTTAAAACCAGGTGGTCGATTATACTTTGTGGAATTCCACCCCGTAGTTTGGATGTTTGATTACGATTTTAAAGAGGTCGCTTATAATTATTTTAATCAGGAAGCCATAATTGAAAAGCAAGAAGGTACCTATGCTGACGTAAAAGCTGAAATAGAAGCATCAGCTATTTCGTGGAATCACCCTATAAGTGATGTGGTGAACAATTTAATCCAAGCAGGTTTGGAAATAGAGCTGTTGAATGAGTACGATTATTCTCCTTACAACTGCTTTAAACATACCCTGAAAATTTCAGATAGAAAATATAGAATCATTCACATGGGGAATAAGTTGCCTATGGTTTATGCAATAAAGGCGGTTAAAAAATCCTAAAACCTTCCCTCATCAAGGAAAATCATTTGTTCCCCTTTTAACTCTTGCTTAGTTTTAAAGAAAATTCCAACCATGAAGTTTTCCTTACTACTGTTAATATTCATTCATCTCACAGTTTTTGCGCAACAAGAAATCTATGTGTACAAAAATCCACAAGATAGTACGCGGAATGCTTATTTGAAAATAATACCAGAAACGGATTCGATTAAAGGAATTGTAGTAAGAGACTTTACACGTTTACCCGATACCTCAAAGTCTTCTCCATATCATTTTCAAGATTTATGTTCAGAAAATGGGGTGTTGACGCTTTACACTTCTACCACCGTTACTTTTCCAGAGTTATTTGTAGAAGATTCCGTAATGCAAGAATTGGATGATATCATTGCTGAAGTTGTAGAGGATCATCAAATACCTCAGCAAAACATTTTTATGGGAGGTATTTCTGCAAGCGGAACAAGAGCTTTGCGCTACACTGCTTACTGTGCCCAAGGCAAATCGAAAAATGGAATTCAGATTAAAGGAGCTTTTGCAGTAGATTCCCCTTTAGACCTTACGCGCTTTTATACTTCAATAGAACGAAATAAAGATAATTTCTTGTCAGGGATGAAATGGGAGGGAGATTACATGGAAGATTTTTTTCTTGAGCTTTTCAAAGGTGATATACATTCCAATGCCAAGGCTTACGAAAATGCTTCTGTTTATGCGCAACATAAGGAGGAAGGAGGAAATGCGGTTGCCTTGAAAAATACTTCCTTAATTCTTTTTCATGAACCAGATATTGATTGGTGGCTCAAAGAAAGGGGCTGTTCTTACTTTGATATTAACTCTTTCGACATTGCAGCATTTGTTTTGGAATTACGAGCCCAGGGAAATGAAGATGTGGCTTTAGTTACAACTACTGGCAAAGGATTCGATAGGAAAGGGAATAGGAAACCTCATTCTTGGACTATTGTTGATGAGCAACTATTACTAAACTGGATAATAGAAAGAATAGATGAATAGAAGAAAGTTTTTAAAACGCAGTTTTTGGAGTGCTGTAGGTGTAGGATTGGCGAGTAGTCTTTATGCCTGGCAAGTAGAACCTTTTTGGTTGGAGTATGTAAGGCTGAAAATGCCGATTAAGAACTTACCTAATCATTTGGTGGGCAAAACATTGATGCAAATTAGCGATATACATGTTGGAGAGCGATTTGATTATCAATACATCATTGATTCTTTCAAAGAAGCTCAAGCTTATAAGCCTGATTTTGTAGTGTACACGGGTGATTTTGTTTCCTATGAGGATGAAACTCAATTTCAACAATTAAGGGAAGTGATGGAACATGCCGTAAAGGGAAGTATAGCTACACTAGGTATTTTTGGTAATCATGATTATGGCCATGGATGGGCCATGCAAGAAGTTGCTGATGAAATAGCTAACATCAACGAGGAAGCTGGAATAACCATGCTTAAAAATGAGCAAGCAGAGTACGAAGGTCTAAACTTTATTGGTTTTGATGATTATTGGGCCCTTAATTTTGATGGAGCGTCGCTGATGAAAATCTATAATGCACAAAAGGCCAATGTTGTTTTATGTCACAACCCTGATGTATGTGACTTACCCCTTTGGAATAATTATCAAGGTTGGATTTTGGCGGGACATACCCATGGAGGACAGTGTAAAGCTCCTTTCTTACCACCACCGATGTTGCCGGTTAAAAACACGAGGTATAGTGCCGGAGAAATAGATCTGTATGACGGCCGAACATTGTACATCAATCGTGCCCTAGGACATCTCTGGCAAGTGCGTTTTAATGTAAGGCCAGAAATCACAATTTTTGAATTAACGCAAGATTAGAAAATGGTAAGGCGTATGTTAAGAACTCAACGCTTTTAAGGTCAATTATGCAGTTTATTGGGTTTTTATGGTGATTCATCCAATATTTTAGAGCTACTTTTTTTATGCATATATATTTGGAGAAACACTATTTACTATGAACTTACTAGGCTCAACAAAATCTAATGTCGTGCAATTATGTTGCATGTTAACCTTCATTCTAGGTATTCAATTTACAGGATGGTCTCAAAATCAGGAAGCGAACTTGTTAGAATTTAGTCCATCCTCCTTATTATTGGGAGAATGGAAGTTGGTTGGGGTGCAAAATGATTTTAAATCATATTACGTAACAAGTAAGCCACAAGATGTTCGCAAAGAGGACGAGTTAGTTATTAATTTTTCGAAAGACGAAATGCTTAAGAGAAAAGGTGAACAAGAAACCACCTTTACTTATGAAGTTCTCAAAGATAGTTTGAACCATAAGATTTTATTGAAAGAGGGAGAAAAGGAGTACAGTTATTCCCTAATCGAAGTCAATCATTTCTCCTTAACCATTAGTTCTGAGGTTGAAATTTCTACAGGCTTAGATAATACAACTGAAACTGTTTATTATACCTACCTAAGGGTGGAGAGTGAATATTCTCAGTTGAAAGATATTTTAGGGACCTGGAGGATTTGTTCGGATAGTGTTATTGAGGATTTTTCTTCGGGTTCAACACAGGTATATCGCTTTTATAAAACAGAGTTAGATAATTGTGAAGGCGTGAGTAAAATGGATTTAGAAATTACCAATTCTGGTTTTCAATTACTGCAAAATGTATCCCTTGCTAACGAGAAAAGTTACAAGTTTATCAGTTCTAATTTATTGGTTAATTTAGACAAAAATCTAATTTATTTTAAGCTGAATAAAGGATTGGTTTTCGATATCGTTACCCTCACAAATGAAGTGTTAGAA
>NZ_JBVCPV010000063.1:0-14957 GCF_057456495.1 Lishizhenia sp.
AATGCGATGGCAAATGAGAAGGCAAACATACCTAACATTGGTTCAATAACTCCACCCTGTGCAGCCGAGATCAAAATAGACCCTACGATTGGTCCTGTACAAGAGAAAGAAACCAATACAAGCGTTAAGGCCATAAAGAAGATACCTGTTAAACCTCCTTTATCTGCTTGCGCATCTGCTTTGTTTACCATAGAAGATGGAAGTCGAATCTCAAACAACCCTAAGAAAGAGGCTGCGAAAACCATAAAGATTAAGAAGAATAAAATATTCGGTACCCAGTGCGTAGCTAACCAGTTGGCAAATGCTGCTCCAAACAATACGGCTACTATCGTTCCGATAATTGTGTAAATACCAATGATAGAGAAACCGAAAAGTAATGCTTTTCTAATTCCTTTTGCTTTTGAAGTGGATTCAGCACCTTTCATAAAGAAAGTAACTGTCATCGGAATCATAGGGAATACACATGGCGTCAACAATGCAATTAAACCTGCTAAAAACGCACCGATAAATAGTTCGATGTAAGATTTCTTAACCTCGTTATTCGCTCCAATTCCATTGTATGTTTTAGGCTCACAATTACCTTTTGTTAAACGTACTGTTGAGGCTAAAGCAATGGGTAATTCTTGTTCCACATTACTTTCTGCTCCTTTGTAGTTTACATTAAAATTGATGTTTAAAAGTGCTCCAGGCTCTTCCTTACCTTCAAATTTTATTGTACTTGTGTATCCTTTGTCTGTTGATTTGAATTCCGTAAATTCTAACGGACTATCACCAGATTTTGTAATCACTACCTTCTTAGGGTCAACAATGCTTACACTGTCTTCGAAATCAGGAGTTAAAACGATTTCATATTCTTTATCTTCTACTGTTTCGAATATTTTGTATTCCCAGAAAACAAGATCTTCAATTACAATTGCAGTTTCTTCTGTAGCTTCATCAAGAGTTTCTTCTGTTGTCTCTTCTTCTACCTTAGGAGTTTCTTCTGTAACTTTTTCAACTTTGGCTACAGCTTTGTTTCCTTTTACAGAAAAGGCAAAAGGCTTGTCACCAGCCACACACATCCCTCCAGATTCACATACCATGTAGCTAATCTTACCGGTAATAACGAAGTCTTCTGTAGAGTTGATTTTAATTTTTTGTTTGAAGATTCCCTCGTGTTCAAATTCGGTTACATCAACTTCTTGGTATTCATCGTAATGAGTGTGAAACCCTGTTTCTTCAATGGCTCCAACTAATTCAAATTTAGAAGGATCATCATAACTAAATTCTGTTGGTAATGGACCAGCAAATTCATCAGCGGGAACAGATGAGTAACCATGCCATCCTTCATCAGTGATAGCTTTAGTAACAAGAGTTGCCTCATTAGAACCTGGTTCTTGTTCTATGGAGAACCTCCATTTCGTGTAGTCATTTGCTCCTTGTGCGAATAGACCACCTATCATTAGAAGGAAGGTCAGTAAAGAAAGTAATTTCTTCATTTCTAGCGTTTGTTAATTTTAGTTTAAGGGTTTATTTATTGTTATTGTAAGTGTTTTCTCTGTAGGAGGAAGACACATTTCATCATTACAAATCATGTACATTACCGTAATGTTTACTGTCGTTGTATCTTGAGCGATGATTTTATTTGTGAAATCAACAGATTTTTCAAAATAGCTCAGGTTAGCCCCGAAATTTTCATCGAAACTTTGCTTAGGTTCTGGTTCAATAGTTTCTTCAGAGAAAGTTACTAATTCGTTTGGACTAAAAGTGATTTCCGTAGGTATAGGTCCCATGTCGTTTTCTAGGTTCTGACTATATAAATGCCAACCTTCAGCAATATCAGCATGCAATACGATGGTTGAATCTTCGGCATTATAGTTCGCTGTCCACGTTACTTTGTCTTGTCCCAATGCAACAACACTGCTAAGCAATAGCGCAAAAATGGAAAGTAGTTTTATCATGATTTTTTATAATTCTAGTCTGGGTAAACAAAGTTAATTATTTAAGGTGGTTTATTGGGGTTGATAGTCTGTCTATTCTTGGTTTTCTAAAATAAAAAAAGACAACCGAAGTTGTCTAATTTGTTGAGATGTTAGCATTCATTATAAAAATCTTACTTCACGTATACAAGAGATGGGTAGCCAAATGCCTCCTTTTAGACAAATGTATTTAGCTCCAGTGGCCCAAACGGTTGTTTCTACGCGTTTCAACCCACCTTCATCTTCAAATATTATAGCGCATTTTCCGTGGTGTAAATTACCTAAGGTTGTGGCTTCTTTCAATTTTTCGTGAAGATCCTTGTTGACATTATGTTTAGCTACATGCTTAAAATGAAGCGTAGGGATAACTTCTTTTTCAACAAGCGTAGCTTGGTTTTCTATGGTTTCTTGCATGCGTTTTATGTTTTAATGGAAGAACAATTTAACCAAAATTCTGATAAATTCAAATTAAAAATCGCTCTATAACTCGCGTATTGTAAGCCTTAGAACCTTCTTTGTACTTTGTGATATTTTAACGCGATTTGAAGGTGCACCATGTTCTACTGCAATAATTCCTTCATTATCAGTTATCACATGAACTAGTTTTTTTTGAGCTGCAGTTATTTTTAAATCATTTAAGTATTTGGAAACTCTTTTCGTTCCTTTTAAACCTAAGGGAGAAAAACGATCGCCTTCTTTCCACTTTCTTAAATGCAAGTCGCCTTTTACGCGTGATGGGTCAATAAAGAAATGTGCGCGGTTGAAAACAACTTCCTCCTTATTTAATTCTTGAGTTTCAAGGATGTACTTTTTAGTTTTAGTGCTCACTAAGCTCAAACCGTCTGATTCTTTTATGAATTGTAGTTCCTCATACATTAAGGTGCTTCCAATATTCCCATTCATCAGTTTCGTTAGCTCTGAGGTTTGATTCCTAGAGATATTTAGTTGATACAATATTTCCTTTTGAATTAACAGGGGGGATGTATTCCAAACCGAAAAGGGAAGAAATGCATTTGCCTTAATGATCTCAACTTCTTTCGATACATATAGAGCTATCGCGTTTTGAAGTGTTTGAAAGGCAAGGACTAATTTAGAAACCTCAATTTTTCCGTTGTGAAAATTGAGGTCCTGAACGATGTTGTGTCTGTAATAATTCCGCTTATACTTGGTGGAGACATTTGAGCTGTCTTCTCTCCATGTAATACCATGTGTTTTGGCATAATCTAAAATCCACGCTCTATCTTTATCCAGTAAGGGACGTATAAATTTATCTTGAACTTTGGGCATGGCGCAAAGTCCACGTATCCCACCACCTCGTTCAAGTTGTATCAAAAAAGTTTCTATTTGGTCATCGAAATGATGTCCCAAAGCAATGCAGTTGTTACCTTCTTGAAGTATTTCTCCAAACCAATTATACCTTAAATCTCTTGCAACAATTTGAGTATTGCTTTTTCTTTCTTTTACGAGTCTAGGGGTATCAAATTTCTTAACCCGTATTTCTAAATCCAGTTGCTTTGCGAAACCACGAACAAATTCTTCATCACCATCAGATTCATTTCCTCTTAATTGGAAATTGCAATGGAGTATTCCTACACGAAAACCTTGGGTATGCAAAAGGTGGGTGAGGACAATTGAGTCCACGCCACCACTACAGGCTACCCATATTTTTACATGTGGTTTCATTCTCTGGTTAATACGCTTAACCCCAATCTGATTTTATGATATTCCACTTCACCGTTAAAATACTCAAAGTAGGGTTTTAATTGTAAAGGTTCTTGAATCTCCTCATAAGCCCTATTTATTTTGGCTAACTCCTCATCAGAAATGTAGGGTGAGTAATCCATTTTTGCGTTGTCCTTTAACATTTTGGCAACGTGCGAATATACGGTTGAAACATTCAGTTCTCTTTGTTGAGCAATTTCCTCTATGCTGTAGTTTTGTTCCATCATTTCTGCAGTAAGCTCGTAGGTAGATTTCTTCGCTTTGGGTTTGTTCTCTTCTTGGAACTTTTTTATCTCAGCGATGAATTCGGGACCATAGTTTTCTGCTTTTTGCATTCCTACCCCAGAGATTGCCAGTAGGTCATTTTTAGTAGTGGGTTGTTCCGAGGCCATTTGCTTCAGCGTAGCGTCGTTAAAAACAATATAGGGAGGAACGTTTTCCTCCACAGAAATTTTTCTTCGCAACAAACGTAATGCGTTGAAAAGTACTTCGTTTTCTGTGAGTGCTTTGGGAGCTTTTTTCTTGGGTGTTTTTACTTTTTCCTCTAAACTTGGTTTTACAAGAGAGAAGCTTTTTTTACCGCCTAAAAGTTCTTTTCCGTATTCCGTTACTTTTAAATGAAAGTGATCATCATAGGCTACTTCGAAGAGGCCTAAATTGATACATTGAGTTAAGTAATGATTCCATTCATCAAAGCTTAAATCCCTACCAACACCATAGGTCTTAATTGTGTTGAGTTGTTTGGCATAAATTTCACTGGTTTTCGCCCCTCTAAGTACGTCAATCAATAAACGGTTGTTGAGTTGCTCTTTTCCTCGTATAGCTGCACTTAGTGCTTTTTGTGCTATCACAACTCCGTCAAAAGCAACGGGTGGATTTTCACAAACATCACAATTGTTACAGTTTTCATCTAACTGTTCTGAGAAGTAAGCCAAGAGAATTTTTCGGCGACATGAAGTTGCCTGAGCAAACTCCTTCATTCGGTTGAGCTTCTCTAGTAATACTTCTTTCTGACCGCTGTCTTTGGCAAATTGCGCTAAAAGTACTACGTCTCTCATGTTGTAAAACAAAAGTGCTTCAGAGGGTAATCCATCTCTTCCTGCTCTACCTATTTCTTGATAATAGCCTTCTATGTTTTTGGGAAGATTGTTGTGTATTACCCAGCGTACGTTTGATTTATCTATTCCCATCCCAAATGCAATGGTTGCACAAATAATGGGGGTTTCATCTTTTATAAACTCTTCTTGTACGCGTGATCTTTCGTCTGGCGATAGTCCAGCATGGTAGTGATCTGCTGCAATCCCTCGCTCTTTCAATATAGCTGCCCACTCTTCAGTTTCCTTTCTACTTAAACAGTAAATAATTCCACTTTCATTAGGTCTGTCGTTGATGAAGCGGATGATTTTTTCAATTTTCTTCTTTTTAGGAACGTTTCCTTCAACACTTAAATTGATATTGGGTCTATCGAAAGAAGAAATGAAAATTTCAGGTTCTTGCAGACCTAAGTGGTCTACGATATCTTTTCTCGTGATTTTGTCTGCCGTGGCAGTAAGGGCTACAAAGGTAGCGTCTGGTAAGGATGCTCTAAACGAACTCAATTGTGTGTATTCAGGTCTAAAGTCATGTCCCCACATTGAAACACAGTGGGCCTCATCTATTGCAACCAAAGAAATGTTTAAATCGGTCAACCATGTATGCATAACTCCCACCAAGGTTTCTGGTGATATGTATATCAATTTCAACGCACCACTTTTACATTCATTGATGATGGCATTTCTTTCCATGTCATCAACAGTGCTGTTAAAGAAAGCTGCTTTTACACCGTTGGCTTTTAACGCCTCAACTTGGTCTTTCATCAAAGAAATCAGCGGCGATATGACCAATGTAATACCATCGCTCAATAGAGCGGGTATTTGAAAACACATGGATTTACCACCTCCAGTAGGCATTAAGACTACCGTGTCTTTTCCTGATAAAATCGATTGAATGATTTCTGATTGCTGCGGCCTGAAACTATCATAACCGTAAACAGATTTTAATAAATTGAGTGCGGATTGCATCATGATACAAAGGTATTAGGTTGATTATTAAAGTTACAAGATTTCGGAAAGAAATTCAAATAATTTTTAGGGGACTCGAAGCAATAAAAAAGTCCTAAGTAATTACTTAGGACTCTTTATTTTTTTAGTTTTCTTCTTTCTTGAAAATGGTTGCATTTGCTTGAGCCCGCGGCATAATCAAAAGGTCATCTATGTTGACGTGTCCAGGTCGGTTACAAACAAACTCAACAGCATCGGCTATGTCTTCAGCGAAAAGGGGGGTGTATCCTTTGTAAACATCTTTTGCGGTTTGAGCATCACCTTTAAATCTTACCATACTAAATTCTGTATCTGCCGCACCCGGAGCAATATTACTTACGGCGATATTGTCTTTTAATAAATCAATTCGCATGGCTCTACTAATCGCATCGACGGCATGTTTACTTGCACAATAAACATTTCCTCCTGGATAAACTTCCTTTCCGGCTATACTGGCAATGTTTACGATTTGCCCACCACCATTTTGTTGAAGAAATGGGATCACAGCTTTACTCACGTACAGTAAACCTTTTACGTTAGTGTCTATCATACCGTCCCAATCTTCTATTTCTCCAGCATCTATAGTAGATCTACCCAAAGCTAGTCCTGCGTTGTTTACCAATATGGTTAGTGATGAACTTAGCGCTGATGGAATCTCAGCAATAGCTGTTTTTACAGCTGTGTTATCGCGCACATCAAAATTTAGAAAATGAATTTCACCTTCTCCTAAATCTTTTAAGCTTTTGGCTATATCCTGGAAGCGTTCTTTTCTTCTGCCAGTTAAAATAAGGTTGTAACCTAATGCGTAGAATTTTTTAGCGATAGCTAATCCAAAACCAGATGTAGCTCCTGTAATAAGTATAGTTTTCACGTTTGTTTTTTTGTATTAAAACTTAATATTATCATAATCCCCAAGGCTAAAAGAGCTGGGATTTTATACCTCACAATAGCTCCTGTTACGGGTGTTGTATAACCAATAATGAGCATGATTGCAAAGATGAATATTGCGAAAGTAATGATAATAGGTAGGTTCGTATTGTTTTTAAATCGTCCTTTATAAAGGAAAAACACCGTCAATATTACCAAAAAGATATTTTCAAGTTTTGCCAAGGTCATCAACCAACTTCCTTCATCGCTCCAAAATGGACGTAAGAAGCTATTTAATAAAGCTTCTGGTGCCGATTTAAATAGGCGTACCATACTGTAATTTAATCGTGTAAGTTCAAAATGAGAAGCCGATCCTTCACTTTGATAAAGTATCATATAGGGTTGCGGACTTTGTTGTGCTTGGTAGGGGATTGAAGTATAGCGTATGTTGTCGGTAACATAGAAACATTCAAGGTCTTTATCTATATAAGCTTTATTGTTCTCTAGGCGTAAACCTTCAACGTCTCTTGTTGTGAAAAATAAAATGCTATCATGCCTAGCGATGTGCAGTCCACCAGCGCCAACATTAATAAAGTTCGTTTGTTGTCTTGTTATTTTATTAAGTACTGAGTTATGTACTTTTGGGAGGCTAAAAACAAGGCTTACTAAGATTACAAAAAGACTCAGTTTCATTGTTATACTGTATTGTTTTAGCAAGTAATCCAACGCGTAAAACAATAGGGCAATTAATAAAAGGATAAATACATAGGGTTTGAAGAGTAAGGCCAATACACTACCTCCAATGACATATGTAATTCGTTTCAGTGTAGATGAGTATTCATTAAAAATACCGTAGCAAAACAAAGCAATACCCAAAATCATGAAGGGTTCTTTAAGGAAAGAACTACTCCAAAAAAGTAAGCTTGGGAGTGTGAAAAGGACGAGGAGGATGGTCTTTTTGGAAAGTGAACTTTTAAGTTTTGCCCAATTGTAGGTGATCAACAGTGCTGAAAATGAGAAGATAGAGCCGACCAATACATGTGTAAAATCCCAACCTTTTGAAATAAAGTAAACCAAAGAATTAAAACGGATTACATTCTGTGAATCGTTAAAAAAAGGTTTTCCATGGGCAGACCAATGGTACGTTTTAGACAAATATTTTAAAATGAAGCTTGTGTCAGGTTCTAGGCCGAATAAAAAGATAAAATAATCTTTGGGAGACTGAAGATATACATCATGTAATAATTTACTTTCTCGTAAAAATTCTCCTGCGTCGTGGGTTAATAATCCTCCTCCGTAAACGTAGGTGTATACATAAAGGAAAAAACATCCAACACCTAATTTAATCAGAAAGAGTAGAGGGAGAAGGTAACGTGAAAACTCGTTCATTTTTTTTCCTTTCCTATAGAGGTAGAATAGGAAAGAAACTAAAATTAAAAATGTGAGTGCGTAAGTTATCATTTCAGGAATTAAAGGTACTTTTTTTCTTTAATTGGAAATTTTTTTCGCACAATAAAGCCCCTACACCGGGGTGCAGGGGCAGTAGTAAAAATAATGAACAAACCTAAACCGCTACTTTGCTTCTTTCCTTGTAGTTGGCGTTAAAGGTTGTTTTGCTTTCGCTATAGATATACATTGCTTTTATAGCGCTTTTTAAATTATAGCCTAATCTCATACTCGAACCGTATGCTCCTGCACTGTGTACACGAACGATATCACCTCTGTTTAATTCAGGTAAGTAATAGTTCTTTCCAAATACATCTGTACTCTCGCAAGAAGGACCTGCAATCGTTTGTGGAATCAATGTCATAGAATCGATAACTGTTGTTATTTTATGACGTGCTCCATATAGCATTGGACGTAATAAATCTGTCATCCCTATATCTAAAATGGCTGTTGGACAAGTTTCTCTGTGTTTCACGTATTGAACTTGACCTACTAACATTCCACATTGTCCAACTATACTTCGTCCTGGTTCTAGGCAAATAACTGGGTAAGTACTTTTAGGAAGGTTCTTTCTAATAGCACTCATCCATCCGTCGAAGTCAGCGATGTTGTTTTTAATAGGCTCCTCGTAGTCTATTCCTAGACCACCACCCATATTTAAATATTCTGTTTTAAAGTCTAATGGTGTACTTAGTAGCAATTCAGCAATTCTAGCTGAAAGATTCTCAAAGTACGTCATGTCTAAAATTTGAGATCCAATGTGGAAGTGGAAACCAACAATGTTGTTATTGTGAGCAATTAATTCCATAGCATCTTCCCAAGGCATTCCGAATTTATGGTGCTTTTTACCTGTAGAAATTCGGCTGTGCGTTCCAGCTTCTAAATCTGGGTTAATGCGCAAAGCAACTCTCGTAGTTGATTGGTTACTCGCTAAGAATTCTTGAATGATATCGAATTCTTCAACAGACTCACAGTGGATTACAGCAATGTTTTGTGCTGTAGCATAATCGATTTCACGGATAGTTTTTCCTGACCCTGCAAAAACAATTTTTTCTGCTGGAAAACCAATTTGTAAGGCTCTTTCAATTTCCTCCATAGATACACAGTCGGCACCTAATCCCATCTGTTGGATTTCCTTTAAAATAACAGCTTCGTTGTTTGCTTTTACAGCATAATACAACTCCGTTGCATGAATTTCAGATGCAGCCTTGGCCTTCTTCAATGTCTTTCTCAATAAAGAAATATCATATCTGTAATGTGGCTCTTGGTATGTTCCTGATTGTCTCATGTCTTTTTCTATTATTTTTAGGCAAATATAAAGCGGTTTTTAATATAAATAACATAAAGTTTAAAATTTAACACATTGTGAAAGTAGAGTTGAAAGCTCTTATACTTTTCGTTTGAATTTTATGTACAAGGCTTAATTGAATGAAGAAAATTGGACTCATGTCAGACACGCACGGTTGGATAGACCCCAAAGTATACCATCATTTTAAAGAAGTAGATGAGGTATGGCATGCAGGAGATATTGGTGATGTTCAATTGATAGATGATTTACGTTCTTTTAAACCCACGCGATTTGTTTATGGAAATATCGATGATCACAAAATAAGATTAGAGGCTCCTGAGTTTAATCGTTTTAAAGTAGAAGGGGTAGAGGTGCTCATGACGCATATAGCCGGTAAACCTATGAAGTATTCTAAACCCTTGTTCGAAGAATTAGAGCAAAATGGTGCCCCTAAAATTTTGGTGTGTGGGCATAGTCATATATTACTTGTGAAGATGGATCCCCGTTACAAAATGTTATGGTTAAACCCGGGGGCTTGTGGATATAAAGGATTTCATAAGGTGAGAACACTTTTGCGTTTTGAGATAGAAGGTGAAAACATCCAAAACATGGAAGTAATTGAGTTGGGCGATAGAAATCGTTGATACTTTACAATTTTTAAAATACTATTACGTTTTTCAAGAAGATTATGAAAAAGATATTTGCTTTAACCTCACTACTCATTACTGTAAGCAGCGTGTTTGCTCAAACGGGAGGAGAACATACTTATAGTTTTTTGAACTTGGGATATAATGCCAGGGCTAATGCTTTGGGAAATGATTTCATTGCGGTGCAGGATGAGGATGTAAATTTAGGTGTAATCAACCCTTCTTTATTGAATGAAGGTATGCATCACCAGCTGGGTTTTAATCACGGTTTTTTAGCGGGAGGAATTAACTATGGAATGGTGAGTTATGGTCAGTCTTTAAAAGAAGGACTTACGATGGCCGGACACTTGCGCTATGTTTCTTACGGTGAAATGTCGAGAAGAGATGAGTTTGGAGTAGAGCAAGGAACCTTTTCAGCCAATGATTTTACTTTAGGTGCTGGTCTTTCGAAAGTATTGAATCCAAAGATCAGTATTGGAGCTAATTTTAATTTGATTTATTCTCAACTCGACACGTACAGCTCTTTTGGTGTAGCTTTAGATGTAGGTGCGAATTATAAAATAGGAGATGAGGACAGAACAATGCTCGCTGTTGTTGTGAAAAATGCAGGAGCGCAATTAAAGGCATATACTTCCCAAAATAGAGAGCCATTAAGAGCAGATGCGCAAATAGGTATTTCTCATAAATTAGCGCATGCTCCTTTTAGGTTTTCATTAACTGCTCACGATTTAAACCGATGGGATTTATCGTATTTCGATCCAAGTACTGCCGAAACAATAGACGCTATAACGGGTGATACAATTGTAAATACGGGGGCTAACTTTCTCGGGAAACTATCTCATCACTTTACCTTCCAATTAGAGGCATTGTTTGGAGAGCATGTTCATGTTAGAGCTGCCTTTGACGTGCACAGAAGGTACATTATGGCAGTGGAGACAAGGCCAGGTTTAGCAGGGTTCAGTTTTGGAGCAGGATTATATTTTAAACGTTTTTCTCTTGATTATGGGTTGAATATCTATTCACAGGCTGGATTTAGTAATATGTTTACACTTACTACCAACCTAGATAGATGGAAAAAATAAAGGTGCTTAATCAAGCACCTCTAGTTTAGCAAATTTTAATATCAATGTTTTGTTTCCAACGCGCGGGAAGAAAACTGTAGCTTTTTGATTGGGAGCTGATCCTTCTAATGCCGTTACTCTTCCTTTACCGAATCTGTCGTGCATTACGTTGTAGCCGACTTTTAAGTCTTGTGTAGTTCCTCCTCCCTTCGAAGGTGTTGAACTAATGTCATTCACGTTTACTTTCTTAAGTCTTCGCTGACTCAATCCAGAAAGTCCGCCAGAAGCTGCTGGATTACTAAATTTACTATCTAATCCTCTTCTTGCATTTAACGATCTTCCAGAAGTGCCTTTGTCAGAATACGTAGACTCGAAGTTTAAGTATTGTTCATCTATCTCATCTATAAACCTACTCGATTCTGACGTGATCAATTGTCCAAACCTAAACCTACTTTGTACATAACTCAAGGTACAGTTCTTTTCAGCTCTAGTTATGGCAACGTAGAACAACCTTCTTTCTTCTTCTAGTTCCGTTCTTGAGTTTATTGATAATTGAGAAGGGAAGAGGTTTTCCTCCAGTCCAACTACATAAACATGTGGGAACTCCAATCCTTTAGAAGCGTGAATGGTCATTAAGGTAACCTTGTTTTTATCGTCCTCTGATTCATCATCAGCATCCGTCATTAAGGCTACGTCAATTAAGAAGTCACTTAAAGAATTGTTTTCATTGTTCTTGTTAGCTATAGAGAATTCTTTTACCCCGGCTAAAAGTTCTTGTATGTTCTCGTATCGGGTTACACCCTCTGGAGTTTTGTCCTCATGTAAGGTTTTTAATAAGCCAGTTGTAGTCGCGATACGCTGTGCTAAGTCGAAAGCAGGGACTCTGTCTAAATCAGCAGTAAAGCTTTGCATCATTCTTACGAAATCAGAAATCTTCTTTTGTGCCGATGCATTAACCTTACAAGGGTAACGGTTAAAATCACTCATTACCTCCCATAAACTTACGTCGTATTGTTGGGCTGCAATAATGATGTGTTCCATCGTTGTGTTCCCTATCCCTCTTTTCGGATAGTTGATGACACGTTTTAAGGCTTCTTCATCATTAGAGTTAGCACTCAACCTAAAGTAAGCAATCAAATCTTTGATCTCCTTACGTTGGTAGAAAGATAAACCTCCATAAATCTTATACGGCATGTTTAACTTACGCAAACTCTCCTCGAAAGATCTTGATTGTGCGTTGGTCCTATATAAAATAGCGAAGTCAGAATATTGTAAGCCTTGACCTTGTTTGATTTCATAGATAGAGTTGGTAATTACTTTACCTTCTTCGTTATCGGTTAAACAACGAATCACTCTTATTTTATCACCCTGGTTGTTATCTGTCCAAACGTTTTTCTTAATCTGGTCTTGGTTCTTTTCTATTACACTGTTGGCAGCATCTACAATCGTTTTGGTAGATCTATAGTTTTGTTCCAACTTGTATAATTTGAAATCAGGATAGTCTCTTTTAAAGTTTAAGATGTTTTGGATGTTGGCCCCACGGAAAGAATAAATGGATTGGGCATCATCACCTACTACACAAATGTTTTCGTAAACAGCAGCTAGCTTCTTAACAATGAGGTATTGACTGTAGTTGGTATCCTGGTACTCATCTACCAAGATGTATTTGAATTTTTGCTGGTAGTGATGTAATACTTCAGGAAAGTCTCTCAATAATACATTGGTTTGATACAATAAATCATCGAAATCCATCGCTCCAGCTTTGAAACATCTATCCATGTACATTTTGTAGATCTGATAGATAAGCGGACGTTTAGACATTCTATCCTCTCCAACAATCTCTGCATTGTTGGCATATTCTTCTGGAGATATCAAGTTGTTTTTTGCACTTGAAATTCTTCCGTGTACAGAATTTGGTTTGTAGTCCTTATCATCTAACTTCAATTCTTTGATCACAGATTTGATCAAACTCCTTGAATCTTGTGTGTCATAGATGGTGAAGTTAGAAGGGTAACCCAACTTTTCTGCATTGTATCTAAGGAGTTTGGCAAACACTGAGTGGAAGGTTCCCATGGCCAAGTTTTTAGCTTCGGTATCTCCCACAATTTGAGAGATTCTTTCCTTCATTTCACGTGCTGCCTTATTGGTAAAGGTCAGTGCTAAGATGTTAAAGGAATCAATTCCTCTATTCATCATGTGTGCTATTCTGTAGGTTAACACTCTGGTTTTTCCAGATCCCGCACCCGCAATGACCATTATAGGTCCATCAATATGTTCAACGGCTACGCGCTGACTCTTATTTAATCCCTCCAAATAATCCATAAAAACAAAAATAGAAACTTCTCTAGAGTATCCCTCAGATTTGAAAAAATCTTCATCAATACAATATAGATGTTGGTTAAAAGTTGACGTTCATCCCTTTTTTAAGATAAGGTAAATGTTTGGATGTACAGTTATCCATCCCCTTATAATAAGGAAGAGATCAAATCACAGAAAGGGTGATTATTTATCCAGACTTGCAAGCGTGGATGAGTTATGAACGATTTCATCCAATATCATTAAAGAAGCTAAGGCCAATTGAGAATAGTTTTGAGAACTGTTCTTAAAATGAGCAGCTGAATTCACCCACATTTCTTGGATAATGTTCATTCCTCCAAATTCCGGATCTATAACATTTACAACCGCCTCTACATTTCCGGCACCTGCATGATAGATGTGTAATACAAACAATCTAAACCATAGGTCGTTTTCATTATAGTGTAAGTCGTGCTCATCCAATATTCTTCTCGCATGAGGAATGCAAGTATTCGACAATAGACTTGCTGCTGCTTGGGCCGACTTTTTAAAATCCTTACGTTCATCAACGTATTTGTCAACACGTAAGCCATGCGATCTTGCTACTCCCTTCATTAATTGAAAAGCACCGTAAGCTCCAACGTTAGATTTTGCCAATTTACCTGGACTTTCGATTAACAATATAGCTTGTGCATACCAAGGGTCTACACCTTCTTCATGAAATACCTCTACGCCTTTTGCTAAACTTGGAATTACTTTCTCGAATTGGTAGAAATCGTTCTTACCAGTGGTCATGTAAATTTTATCCTCAGCATCTAAACCGTGAGCAGCGCGAATTGAATCTCTAATGGCATCTTTTTCATCGTCTGTGTTTTTATCCCAATCCGCAATGGCCATTTTTTGAACAATAGTTCGTGTTGCTGCTATATTGATAACACACGAATCTGGAGAAAGCCGCATGATAGTTTTCCAAAAGTTAGGATGAGCTAATTCGTCCCAACATTCTTCGAAAATTTTATTGGTAGATATGATGGTAAGCTCGTTAGTGTCAAAAGTAGGCTGAAAACTTCGTAACTCTTCTTTCCAGTGATGTTGAACTGTAGTATCTCTTTCTATAGCGAATGATAAGAAAGGGAATATAGCGAGTATTGTGAGTAAAGTTTTCATGCGTTTACTTTTTGAGTTTAACGTAAATCTAGCAAATAAAGTATCTGTAAAGAAGAGGTTAACGCATTATTAACAAAAAGAGCTTTGTTGATAAGTAGCTTAAGTTTTTAGTTGAATTACGGTGTTTCAAGATGGCTGAATTTTAACTCCAATGGTATAGATGTCTAAAAGTCTAACCGTCTAAAAATCTAAATATCTCAAAGACTCAATTATCTTTGGATGCTGTGGAAAGAAGAAAGTTTATTCAATTAACAGGTCTAGGTAGTATCCCTTTGATTTTTGGTGCGTGTAGTATACCTGAGATGGAGGAAGGATATGATGTTGCCGTAGATAGTAATCGTTTGCGCGGACATGTTTTGCGCGAGCAGTTGAGTATACCGGTGGCTGCAACTTTCGAAAATGAACTTTTAGTTATAGGGGGAGGAGTG
>NZ_JBVCPV010000064.1:0-14808 GCF_057456495.1 Lishizhenia sp.
ACTATTAGCAATCCAGATTCTTTATACGATGCAAAGTTAGAGGAAATCAAAACGAAGGATTTCTATGTAGACTGGAACACCTTCTTAAATGAACTCGAAGAGTGGAAAGCAAAAGCGCGTTATGAATTTGCAGTAAACAAAAGAACCTTTAGTCAAGGTAGCTACATCGACCACATGGGAGTTATTCCTCGTCCTGTTGATAAAAGAGAAAACTACATTAAACGATGCGTAGGAATACCTGGTGATAGTTTACAAGTAATCGATGCACAACTTTACGTTAATGGTTCGCCTGCTCCTATTTTTGAGCATCAAAACTTGCGTTATGAGGCTGACCGTAGTCAATTATCTTCCCTAATTGGAATGATGAACAGAATGGGCTTAGAAGAAAACAGAGATTACAGGGTATCTTATGATGATCAATCAAAAGCCTATTTATTCTTAACAGCTTCTGAGTACAAAGAATTAAGTCAGCATATCACGCTTACGCCTAAATTGGATGAGGACGTAGCGTACTACAAAGCTTTCGACGAGGTTGAAATGAAAATTAACAACTTAAGTTATTATCCTAAGCACCCAGATGTTCACAATACCTCTACCAATTTCCAGAAGTTTTACATCCCTAAAAAAGGAGATAAAATTAAACTGACGCGTAACAACGTAATTTGGTACAAAAGAGTAATTACTGCTTATGAGGGTCATAGCTTTGAAGAGAAAGAAGGACAATATTACATCGACGGTGAGCTTGCTAGCGATTACACCTTCGAAATGAATTATTACTGGATGATGGGAGATAATAGATACAATTCTGCTGACTCAAGAGTTTGGGGATTTGTACCTGAAGACCACATCGTTGGTAAAGCTTCATTGGTATGGTTATCTAAAAATCCAAATGGTGGATTTAGAACAGAAAGATTTTTCACTTGGATTAAATAATGTACAGCACTACAGTTTACTTTGGTCACCTTGCCTATTGGCAGGCACAAGTTAAAGCAGGTAAAATTTGCATTGATGCTAATGACCTATACAAAAAGCAGAGCTTTAGAAATCGTCAAGAGATTTTAAGTGCAAACGGTAAACAAGCTTTAAGTATACCTGTAGTGCGTCCAAATGGTTCTAATACCTTAAGTAAGGATGTAGAGATTAGTCAAGCCGAAAACTGGCAAAAAGACCATTGGAAGGCAATAGAAAGTGCTTATAAACACGCCCCCTATTTTTGGTACTACGGTGATCAAATCAAAGCGTTAATTTTTCAAGAGGAAAAGAACTTACTGAAATTCAATAAAAACATTCAACAAGCAATACTCAATTTCTTGTCGTTAGAGTTAGCAATTGAATTAACAGAAAACGCTCCAGCTATTGACAACAGCGAAGATTCACGCGTAATTTTTAACGATAAAAAGAAGAATTTTAATACCTCCCCTTACATTCAAGTATTCTCAGACAAGTTAAGTTTTGAGCCCAATCTATCTGTGTTAGACGCACTTATGAATTTAGGCCCAATGTCTCGGATGTTAATTATTTCTTAAAATAGACTTTACATTTGGTATAATCGTGAAAAAGAATTATATTAGTAATGATTTAGGTGGTTAGGTTAGGTTGATTAGTAAATGAGAAGTGGACGCCCGTCTGCTTCTCATTTGCATTTTTAGGCCTATCGTATTTAGCTCCAAATTAGCAATCCAAGAATTATTAAAATTAATACAGAACCAAGGTGTTCTACTTTAGATATTTAAACTATCTTTGTAACGATTTAGGTGGTTAGGTTAGGTTGATTAGAAAATGAGAAATGGACGCCCGTCTGTTTCTCATTTTCACTTTTAGGACCTTCCATTCTCCACGACTCCTCCACATCATTTACTATTTCATGATTTTTACATTTCTACCCGATCAATACAAAACACATCTGCTTTTTTACTATGCACGCGTAGATAACATTCGTCGATAAAAAAAGCTTATTTACATAAAAAATTGATGAACTCACATAATTTTAGAACCTCAAGAAAAAAATTGCCTTATCTTTGTAATGATTTAGGTGGTTAGGTTAGGTTGATTAGAAAATGAGAAATGGACGCCCGTCCGTTTCTCATTTTCATTTTAAGACCTTTCATTCCAACCCCAAACGATTTTCCTCATTGTCTACATCAGTGCTTACATGAACTTTATAAATTCCGCGTTTGCAAAAATCTACTATGCACACTTAATAATCATTCGACGACAAAATCCTGTCATTTGCGTACAATAAATAGAAACTGATATAATTTTATTTGATATTCCTAAAAATGAACTTATCTTTGAAATGATTTAGGTGGTTAGGTTAGGTTGATTAGAAAATGAGAAATGGACGCCCGTCCGTTTCTCATTTTCATTTTAAGACCTTTTTAATTCATAACCTGATCTCCATCCAAAACTTTTGCAGCTTCAAAATCAAAGATTAAATCTTCTTCGTATAAAAACTTCTTTTGTGTCGACTCAAAAGGTCTGTATATGTAATAGATCTTGTTATCTCTAATCTCCAACTTATCTACATACCTAAAATGTAGTTTCTGAGTGCGTAGTGCCATCCCCGTATTAGGATCTATCCACTTAATGTAGGTGTATCCCATTTTTTCATAAATACTATACACCTGTCCCGTAACATGATCCTGCAACAAAAGCTTTTCCCAGCCTGTTTGTCGCTCATCTAAATGGTAGTAAATATTCATACTATCTAATTTCTCCCCATCATCATTGAGAACGTACATATACTCCTTGTAGTGGTCAAACACAAAAAGACTATCGTTACGCATGAACATGGGAGCATAGATTTCTTCGTAATAAATACTTTGTGTAAAATAATTCGCCCCCACCCAAATACGCTTATCAATTCCAGTTTTAGACTCCATCTCCATGGCCCATAACTTAGTCCTAACATCCACCCATAAATATTCAGAAGTATATAAATCCATCATCAACTCATCTTCAATATTTAAGAGATGCTTATAGGTTGTGTCTAATTTATCCACGTACATATAATCCATCGCTGGGTAATCAGGATTGTAATTCGAGAAGTACATCTTCGTATGCACGGTATCCACAATGGGAGAAATGTATTTGAAGTAATATGATTTATCAATAGCCCCTAACTTAATAGCGTCGTATTCGTCCACATAAACCGTATACATTATTTTGGCACATTGAATATGAATATTTCCTCTAAAATCGCGTATCAATTTTTCAGCCTTATTGGGAACGCGAACGGTGCTTAATATTTCACCATTTTCGTAAAGCATAATTTGACTCCCTTTTTTCAATTTCTTTTCATAGGCCAAGAGTATTATTCTATTGCTTCCAATTAATTCAAAATCTGCAACACTTAACTCTTTTGAACCATAAACTGTATCTGGTAATTTGTTAGAAAAAATAGTTACTCCTTCTTGAGATAATCCATCAAATTCACAGTCTATTCGCAACAATAAAGTATCCTCATTTACAGAAATTAAAGCTTTGTCAAAAGCAGTAAAAACTGTGTCTTTAAAAATGTAATGCTTAATACTTAAAGCCACCAATTGATCTTTATTACCGATATTGAAATAAGCAAAACCTTCTGCATTGGTACTTGCCTGTATTTTTTCATTTTCAAGCTCTAATATCAAAGCAGCATTTTTCACTTTACTCTCCGTCTCCTCGTCGAACAGTTCTACTTTCAAAGTTGTGTTTTGTGCGTAACTCGCAAAAGTCAACAAAAACATAAAGAAGGGAATAGCGTTTCTCATGGTTAATTTGTTTGAAGTTTCTATTTTAAGGATGCTGAAAAGAATCATATTCCATAAAATCGAGACAAAGATTCTAAAAAATAATTTGTCAACGGCATATATTGATAAATTTGAGCGATAAGAAGATGAGTAAAAGTTTAGAGATATTAAGTAAATATTGGGGATACGAAAGTTTTCGTGGAAAACAGGAAGACATCATCAATAGCGCCATTTATGGGCATGATACTCTGGCACTTTTACCCACTGGAGGAGGTAAGTCTATTTGTTATCAAATTGCGGGATTAGCCAGAGAAGGTATATGTATCGTTGTATCTCCACTTATTGCTTTGATGCAAGACCAGGTAGATAACTTAAAAGCACGAGGTATTAAAGCCAAAGCAATCATTTCGGGCATGTCTAAACGAGAAATTGACATCACCTTGGATAACGCTAAGTTTGGTGGATTGGATTTTCTTTATGTTTCACCTGAACGACTGAAATCTAAACTTTTCCTTACCCGTTTTCAACAAATGAACGTTTCTCTGATAGCCATAGATGAAGCGCATTGTATTTCTCAATGGGGGCATGATTTTAGACCTTCTTACCGAGAAATTGCAAAGATTAGAGAATATCATCCCAATGTACCTATGATGGCGCTTACGGCAACAGCTACACCTGAGGTTAAAAATGATATTATTGAACAATTGGGTTTAAAGAACCTAAAGTATTTCGAAGGAAGCTTTTCTCGAGACAACATCAGTTACGAAATTTATAAGACAGAGAATAAGTTAAAAGACCTATTAGCACTTGTCGATAAATTTAAAGGCCATACAGGAATCATCTACTGCCAAACAAGAAAAGATTGTAAGCACATTGCCAAACTTCTTTTGTCTTACAAACATTTGGTAGGAATTTATCACGGTGGGATGGATGGAGAAAAACGGAACGAAAGTTTACAGGCCTGGTTAAGTAATCGCGTGCGCATTATGGTAGCCACTAACGCTTTTGGAATGGGAATCGATAAACCCGATGTACGTTTTGTAGCCCATTACCAAATTCCAAATTCTATAGAAGCCTACTTTCAGGAAGCAGGTAGAGCGGGAAGAGATGGAAACAAATCCAGAACCTTTGCCTTGTACGAAGATGAAGATCTTGTGTTGATGCGTAAGCAATTACAACAACAATTCCCTCCTATTGATGATGTTAAGCTCATGTATAGAGCTGTATGTAATTTTCTAAAAGTTGCCATTGGATCTGGAAAAGATGAAACCTACCCCTTTGATTTACGTGAATTTGCCAACAAGTTCAAACTAAACGTAGTTGAAGCCTACAATGCGCTTAAAATTTTAGAATTGAATGATGACATTGTGTTAAACGAAGCCATCCACCACCCTACTCGTCTTAAGTTTGTGATATCCAACGCGGGTGCATATAGCTTTCAGATTAAACACGACAATTACTCAGGACTCATTACCTGGTTAAGTAGAAGTTATGCGGGAATCTTTAGTGAGTTTGCAACCATAAGAGAAAAAGACCTGAGCAAACGCCTCCGAATAACAGAAAAGGAACTCGATAGGCAGCTTAAGTTTTTAGAAAACAACGGTGTGGTTGAAATTCAATGGAGAAGCGATTTACCACAAATCACCTTTACCCACGAGCGTTTACCGGATGATTATCTCCGTATCAAAAAAGAAGCTTACCAAAATAGAAAAGACATTGCTTTCAACAAGCTCAATGCAATGCGAGAGTTATTAAAAACTACAACTTGTAGAACGCAATTTATTCTTGCTTATTTTGGTCAAGAGTCTACCCCTTGTGGCACCTGCGATATTTGTAGGTCCGAAGCAAATTCAGAATTCTCACATGAACAGCTTAAAGGAGCTATACTAGAGATACTGGCTAGCGGTCATTTCAGTCTTGATCAGCTGAAAACAGAACTTAACATCATTGACAAAAAACAACTCATACGAGTTATAGATCATCTTATAGATGAAGAAAAGATCAGTTTTAATGCAGCCAACAACCTTCTGATACTTAATTAAAATTCTCCTTGAATATTGATAATAAGACTTGAGGCGGTACTACTTTGTTAGGATACTCATGCATTACGCGCAATACTTTTTGAACCGACATAGGATTGAGCCCCATGCGTAAAGCCACTTGTTTTAAAAACACTAATTCCTCACCACTGGTTTCAGCATCTACATTCATCAATAAAACCAATCGATGAAATTGAATAATTCGCTCTACCTCACCATCTGGATAATTACCTGGGCGTTTACTTTTTGCCGCTTGAACATAATCTTCCGGTGTTAATTCTAATCGTTTAGCAAGAGTGGTTAAAAAGTCCTCTTCTATTCCTTTTACATCATCATCAACTCTAGCTAAATCGATAAGGTCTGACAACAATTGTAATCTTTCTGCTTTATTATCCATCCCGATAAAAATAGCATTATTCTACTATTTCCACAGCGGTATTTTCTAAAACAAAATCCATGGTCACACCTAAAACTTCTGGATTAGTAAGCATACGGTAATGACCTATATTTTCAAAAAAGACGAGCTTACTGTCATGTGCAGAAGCATGTACACGTTTTGAATTATCGAAAGGTATTACTTTATCATATTTATCATGAATAATCAAAAGCTCATTGTAATTCACTTTTTCTAGTTTGTGTTGCACTGTGACCTGCGAGACATCTTCCTTTACCAGTTTTTCTGCTTCATTATAAACAGCTCCTAAAGTGTCTTCATTTAGTCCAAACATGGCCGCCAACTCAGAGAACATCATTTGTATAGATTCCGGAACCGTTAAGAAGACAAGACGCTTTGCGTTTACATCCAGTTCACTTAACCCATAGGCCGTAACTGCCGATCCAAATGAATGGGCAATAAAAGAAAGATTGCTTTTATCGTCAATACATTCTACCACTCTTTTAAACCGCTCTTTAGAGGCGTATAAATTCGTCTTCTTTAATTTAGACTTCCCGTGTGCCGGTAAATTAAAAGCGTAAAAACGAATTCCTGCATCATCGAGTGACTTTGCGATATCCTGCATCGCTGCAAGGTTAGAGTTCCATCCGTGTACCAAAACAACTTTTTGATCAGAATCAAGGTTATTGGTAATCACCGGAAAACTTTCTTTTTCATCTTCTAATATGATGGTTTCAAAAGCATCATAAAAACCGACCTCTCTTTCTCGAATAGTTTTTTTATTTGTCAATTGAAAAATCTCAAATGCTTGTTTCCCAGCCAATCGTGCCGAAAAGAATTGAAGGATTTGAATATATAATTTTATTAACTTTATCATAACATTACTATGCGTACATAACTGCAAATATACGATGCTTTTTTACGATTAATAATAAAGTGAAAAGAAATAAGGCCATTTCACCAACAAGTTAACATTTATTACGTTTAGTTTGCTAGTCGGTATTGTAACTTATTAAGACTTTAGTCTTTATATTTAAAGATGGTTTTACAACCCAATTATCATTACATTTGAATTAAAATTTGAACCCCCATATGAGCGCAAATTTATACATAGTTCCACACGATTTAACAGAACTAGGTGATAAGACATTAGAAAACACTATACTACTCGGAAGAAGAAGACACACGGCCATTTTACTCCTTCATCTTGTTGACAAAGAGTCTAAAATTGCAAAAGCAAAAGCGCACTTAGAAAAGGTAGTTGCCGATTCTATTTGGAAGGAAGGTGACCCTGAAATAAATATAGAAGTTACTGTAGGAAACATTTTTGATGATATAGGTAGAATTTCCGAAGAAAAGAACGCGCGTTTAGTTGTTATGGGAACCCATGGAGCTAAAGGAATGCAGAAAATTCTTGGTAGTTATGCCATCAAGGTAATTACTTCAACTTCTACCCCATTCTTAGTGGTACAAGACAGAGTTATTTATGAACCTATCACCAAGATTGTAGTACCCATAGATTTAACCAAAGAAAGTTTACAAATCATCAACTACGCTGCAGACTTAGCCTTTATGTTCGACGCCGAAGTTCATATTGTTGGGGAAAAACAATCGGATGCAAGATTGGCGAATCAGATCAAAATCAGAATTGCACTGGTGAAGAAAGAATACGAAGAGAAAAACGTTAAAAACGTAATCACTCTTTTGGGAGGGTCTGGCTCTTTCCAGAAAAAAGTAGTGAACTACGCCAAAGAGGTAAATGCAGAGATGTTTGCTTTAGCTTACCACTCTGAAAGTTTACTTCCTCAATTTGATGGATTTGCACAAACATTAATTACGAACTCGGATAAAAAACCGTGTTTGATTATCAACTCAGAAGAAGTTTCTAATAGTTACTTCTAGGGTGCAATAAGAAAGTTCAATCCTCCGATAAGTCGGGGGATTTTTTTTGCTTAAAACTTCCACAATTGCGCCGTTCAACTTTTACCTTCCAAATTATGACTTTTCGTATATATTTGTAAAAAACAGAAGGAAAATGCGCTTAGGACAGTTAGCCCGTAGATTAAGTATCAAAACAGATAAAATTGTAAAATTCTTAGATGAATCTAAGGATACTCAAATCGGCACGCATCCTAACACCAAAATTCCTGATGAATTTGTGGACGATGTAATCAACCATTTCAAACCAGAACCGATTAAAGAAATGAAGGCTGCGTTGGAGGCTATGGATGAGGAAGTGATTCCTACAACTGAAAGTGTCACAACGGAAGAAAAAGAGGATACCGAGGCAACTCAAATACCTGAAGCTACACCTAATATCCCATCAGATATTTCTAAAAAGGAAGAAGCGGAAGCACATCAAGAAATTGATGCAATCGAACCCATTGTTGAAGCTCAAACCGAAGCAACAGAAATAGAACTTAAAGAAGAGGAAGAAGAAGAGTTAAATATTGTTGACGGTGTTATTAAAGCTCCGAAACAAGAATTGGGAGGTGTTAAAGTAATTGGAAAAATTGATTTACCTGAGCCAAAAGCAGAACCACTTGAAGACGATACTGAGAATGAAACTCAGGAAGAGAAAACCGTTGAAATAGAAAAGCCCAATACAAAACCTAAAAAACAGGTAAAGCGCAAAACTCCTGAACAACGCAAAAGGCAACAAGAAGAAAGAAGGCGTAAACAAGAACTTGCTGAGCAAACAGCGAGAGAGGAACGCAAAAAAGAATTGGAGCAACAAAAGCGTAAAGAGCATTACCTAAAACAATTGGAAGAGCAAAAAGCAAAAGCTCCAGCCAAAAAGAAAAAGAAGGCAAAGCCAAATACAAAGAAAAAAGTAAAAAAGGAGGCTCCTAAAGGACTTTGGAAAAAATTCTTGTATTGGTTAAACGATAAAAATTAAGGGTGAACTAAACATTGATTTCACCTCATAAACTTCACATAAAAAAAAGCTGCTCAAGAGCAGCTTTTTTTTATTTCTTATTTTGAATCAGCTTATAGAACGATGTCCAATACCTCACTTCTAGACTTACCATCTATTAAGTGATTTAAGATTAGATCAAACTTTTCGTTCATACTCTCATCTGTAAATCCAAGAGCAATTCCATATTTTCTCACCAATTTCAATTCTTCTGTATCCGCTTCACCGTTTACAGCAACCATTTGCATCAATTGAATAAAACGCTCGTATCTTTCTTCTCTAGTTGTAGGTGCTACTGTAGGGAAGTTAGCCGGGTTTGCTTTAATCTCTGCAACTTGATCTGCTGACAATCCAATTCTAGAAGCGATTCTATCTAAAAGTGCTTGTTCTTGGTCATCAATACCACCATCAGCACTCGCAATTAATAAAAGGTTTCTGTAATGTCCTCTGTATTTTGCTTTCTCTCCTGATTCATATAATGCAGAAAATCCCATAATATTAGTTTTAAGTTTTCGCTCGTGAAAATAATTCAATTTTTTAATACTTCGTCGTTAAAAGCCACTTTCTACAAGGCATCCACTCTTTTTTGAGCATCGGCTAAAACTTTATCTGCTTTAGCATTGGCCTCATTTTCAACTTGAACTGCTTTTTCTTCAGCTTTCTTCTTGAGCTGATTTCCTGTGAGCTCCGCAGTTTTCTTTTTTACTGGATTAGAGCCTGCTTCATCCATTAATTTCTGAGCTGATTTATCAGCCTCTGCTCGAATGGCATCCGCTGCCTTTTTTCCCTCAGCTCTAATTTTTTCAGCGTTTCGCTCTGCCGCAGCCATTATTTCTTTTTTCTTCGCTTCTTTGGCAGCATCTAAATCCTCTTTAGCTTTATCTATCGTAGCATTTACCGTGTCCTTAACATTTTGTACACTTTCATCTACCAACTCTTTTACACCCGCTTTAATTCCTCCTCCTTGTTCTAACAAGGCCTCTTTTAAATTAGAACTTACTTTTGGATCAGTTATTTTGTTTCCAATTAAAGCTGTTACCGGAAGTTGAGCTGGTAATCCATCCATTTTAAAGCCAGGAATTTTATTCGCCTGTGCGATTGCCTTTTCCGCTGCTTCAACCGCAGACTTTGGAATCAAAGCTTTAGGTATTAACATCTTCAAAGTGTAATCTATATCTTGCTCTAAAGAAGTTGTACCCTCCACATTTGCCGTAATTCCCTGTCCGAAGTTTAACTTAAACGGCTTCACACTCAATTTACCATCCTCTACTGCAAAGAATGCTTTGACGTCTTTAAACTCTCTGTTATCTAGATTAGAAATACTCAGTACATCTTCCATCTTCTGCAAAGCCTTAAATCCTGAAACTTTTACAGCCTGTGTAAACAAATCTCCATTGGCCGTAAGGGAATTGTAATCTGGCGTAAAATCTGCATTTAGATTTGTCGACATAGAGAAATTAGAACTAATTAATCCTTGCGCATATTTAGCAATAGGTGCCATTTGCTCTACAGTCATAAAGTTTTGCGTCAAAGCTTGAATATTCAATTTTTTCAAATCATAGGCAAAATCTAATTTAGGTGTTGCATGATCTTGCGTATTGTAAGTACCGTTTAACACTACTCCTCCACCCAAGGCATCCATTTTTAAATTAGAGATACTCGCCTTCTCATCGCGTAACACAACATCTCCTGTTACGTTATCGATCTCCATTCCATCGTAAATCAACTTATCTATTTGAGCCTTTAAGACAAAATCGATATTGTCTGGCACTAAAATCACTTCATCACTACTTGTTTCCTCAGAAGCTGGCGTCTCCTCTGTTGCAGTTGCAGCCTCTTCTGAAGCAGGCATTAAATCATCCATATCTAACAAGCTAGACGAGTAATTAAAGCTTCCTTTCAGTGGTTCATCTTTTAAAGCATAAGCCAAATAGTTATCTACTGTTCCTGAAGCATTAAAATCACTTTTACCCATTTTAGCCTTCAAGTCTGTTAATTGCATGTCTTGAGGAGTAAATGAAAATGCTAAGTTTTCAACTTCCACAGTTTGTGGCAAATCTGGTGAAGCATAAACCATGTCTTTCAGACTTAAACTACCCGATGCTTTAAATTCATCATAAGCCTCCTTTTCTATGCTCGAATATCTACCTTCTAGCGCTAAATCAGACGTTAGCTTTCCATTGTAACTTTCTCCTTCTGCCAATGGCATTACCTGATCTAAAGTTGCTAAATCAACATCGGCAAAAATACCCGCTTTGATATATGGATCTGTCATGGTATTGCGCAACTTCATATTTGCGTCTAAAGAGTTTCCTGCAAATTTCGCTGTGAAATTATTGATGTCTAGCGTCATCTTATCCATATCAGCTCCTCCAGCAAACTTTGTATTCAAATCAATATTGATATTATCTATCCCCTGAGGTAAATCCGGGTAATTGATAGAGGCATCATCCACCTTCATATCTATATCCCAACCTGGCATATTCACATCATCCATGGTACCTTTCACCCAAGCATTCAACGCCAACTTTCCTCCAGTAGCCATACTTTCATAACCTGTCGTGTAAAACGCAGGAATCAACGATAGTAAATCTTTAAATTTAGTTTCTGCAGTAATTAATTTCAGGTCCATTTCATCTCTTCCCTCTAGCATTGCATAATAGCCATCCAAACTTGCTTTTAAGGCATTTAATTCAAATACGTTTTCTGTAAGGGTGAACTTCATGGTTTCCGCTGTCATCTCCATAAGCATTCCCACATCCAGTTTCGTATTCACTTGAGATAAGTAATCAATACCGTCGTAATTAAATGTAAGAGATTCCATATCTGCTCTTGTATTCACTTCATATGCATCTCCATTGATTCCGACATCACCTCCAAGATTTAAAGCTAACATTTCCATGGCCATATTCCCTGCTTTATCTGTGTAGACAATATCTCCATTATTTATTGCAAACTCTTTCAACTTGAACACAAAATTCGAAGCTGTATCCGCAGGATTCTCTGCAGCAACTACAGAATCTGGCTTCATAATATCATAATTCGCCATTCCATTTTCCAGTACTTGCACATTGACCTTTGGTTGATCTAAAGCAATACCTTCCACTTCTATCTTGTCTCCAGAAACAACACTCCAAAAATTAAGCTTTGCTTCAAAATTGTCGATATTTACTAATTCAACCCCTTCAAAATCTTCTTTCCCTGTAAGTTTCAATCCTTCCAATTGAATACTCATTTTAGGAAAACTGGAAATAAAGGTTAGGTCAAAATCTTTCAAATCAACTTTCGCTAAAAGATATTTATCAGCTTCTTTCAAAGCCATGTTTTTCAACTCATCTTTAAAGAAATAAGGAATGGCTATAAGCGCAATAACAAGCAACAATATGCATACACCTAGTCCTCTAAAAATTCGTGCAAAAACACTTCTTTTCTTCTTTTTTGTCATGTTCTATTAATTATAATGTGGTTATTTTTACTTTACTTTCCGTCGTGTAGTGTGAGTATACGCCTTAATTTTTATCTTTCCAATATGAAATCGAAATTAATGACTTTAAAACATATTAACGTTGTCACTTTGTTATTATTTGCAAATTTCTCCTTGTCACAAATCACCACAGGAGGAAATGTAATAAAAGACCCCAGAAAAGAGTCGTTACCTGAAAAAAGAGTAGATACTACCAACACTGAATTTTATTTTCAGTTTTCACCACAATTCACTTTTCGAACACTGGAAGAGTCGCCAGCACCTTTCGGTAAAGAATTGGGAAGAAGAGCTTCTGAATATGGGCTTTGGTCGAATTCAATATCGGTAGGTATGCGCAATAGAATCCACAACAATTTCTTTATTGATTTCGGATTAGGTTTTTCCTCAAATAAAGAAGGGAACCAATACCAGAGTAATGACACCAGTTATGTAACGTCAAGAAGCTACAGGCATTTCGCCGTACCCATAAAATTTAGTTACATCACAGGTGGAGATTTATCTTTCTACGCAAGTGTTGGATTTACACCTAAGGCATTTTTCAATGTTTTGTACACAGAAGAATACACCTTTCAAAATGCCCCACGTGACAGAGAAGTCGTAGAAGACCAAGGTTACTCTTCTTTTCTGGTTGATTTAACTGCCGCTTCTGGATTTCGATTGAGAATGAGTGATGGTTTTGGAATTTACGCTGGTCTTGAAGCCCGAAGACAATTAAACAGTAATTACTCGGATCAATATCCTTACATAAGAAAAGCCTACGCGCTTGGTTTTAATTTAGGTTTATACTTCCCTATCGATTAATCGATTTTTCCACTAATCCATAAAATTGGCAGACTTGTATAAAAACGACTTCCCAGAGAACATTAATCTTTTATTTTTGTTAAAAATTTAGACGAATGAATTATATGAAGTTAGGTGTCTTGGCCCTGTTCTCTATTTTTATGATGAGCAGTTTTGCACTACATGAATACTTTTTTGGATTTGCTGAAATGGAGTTTAATGAGAAGGATCAAAAATTTGAAATTTCCATTCAAACTACAGCCCACGATTTTGAACATCACATGGAACACATGGGAGTTGCGTTAGGTCATATAGAAAAGCTAAACATAGAAGATAGTCTTTTCCAATTGGCACTTGCTGAAGTCAACAAAGGTTTTAGCATGAGCAAAGACGGCAAAAGTTTAGAATTGACGTGCATTGGTTTTGAAGTGAACCTAAAGGATGAATTATTCTTCTATTTACAATCAGAAACAACAGATAAAAAAGGAAGCTGGGACATTGAGTTTGACTTAATGATGAACAGTTATCCAAAACAACAGAATAAATTAAACTATGTTGAAAACGGTAAGAAAACAGCTCTTACATTTTTATTCAGCAACAAAGAACGTACGCTAGAAATCAAATAACATGAAAAAACTATTGGTATTATCAGGATTGATTTTAGGATCTCTCCACGCCTTAGCACAACCGGGTTACAACAACAACAAGTTTAAACAATTACACGAAGAACTTCCTACTCCAAACGTATACAGAACAGCCTCTGGTGCACCAGGACATGAGTACTATCAGCAGCAGGCCAACTACGATATTAAAGTTGAGTTGAACGATGAGGACCAAACCATTCACGGTGAAGAAACGGTTACTTATATCAATAACTCTCCGGATAAATTAGATTACTTATGGATGCAATTGGACCAAAATGTGCGTTCAATGAATTCGGTTTCTAAATTGATTACTGTAGAGAGCATGGAAAGCTTCTACAGCATACAGGCCATTCACAACAAATTATTTGAATTTGATGGAGGGTTTAAGATTGACTACATCAAAACAACGAGCGGAAAGAAAATGACCTTTGCGATCAACAAAACAATGTTGCGCATTGATTTAGAAGAACCATTAGCTCCGGGAGAAAAAATCTCTTTTGATTTAAAGTGGATGTACAACATCAACGATAGAATGAAAATAGGTGGTCGATCTGGTTACGAATATTTCAAGGAAGAAGACAATTACATTTATACGATTGCTCAGTGGTTCCCACGTATGTGTGTATACAACGACGTAGAAGGATGGCAAAACAAGCAATTCTTAGGAAGAGGTGAATTCTCACTTCCTTTTGGTGACTATAATGTAGAAATTACAGTTCCAGAAGATCATGTAGTAGGTGCCACAGGTGAATTGCAGAACGCAAGTGCAGTTCTTAGCAGCGAACAAAGAAAAAGATTAAAAGAAGCAGCAAGTTCAGA
>NZ_JBVCPV010000065.1:0-14656 GCF_057456495.1 Lishizhenia sp.
TTCGGAGTAGTAAATGATATGATCGGCACCTTGGGCTTTTAAATAAGCTTCTTTTTTTCGAGAACTCGTTTTGGCATAGGTTTCTACGCCTTGTAATTTTAAGAGTTGCAACAATGCGGTTCCAACTCCACCAGCCGCGGCGTGTATCAGAGCACGTTCCCCTTTGCGGGCGGTGTTTACATAGTTACACATGTAGTAAGCGGTAACGTATTGAGTGGCCAAGCACAGTGCTTTACCTGTATCCAAATCTCCTATAGGTGCATAGGCGTAAGATTTCGTAATTACATCTTGCGCATAACCTCCGAATCTACAGAAGGCCACTACGCGTTTCCCAACTTCTTGGTCATCAACATCTTTTCCAACGGCAACAATTTCTCCCACTACCTCGTAACCTAAAACGCAAGGTAAAGGAGGAGTTTCTCTGTACAAACCATTGCGGGCCATTACATCGGCGTAGTTCAGGCCAAATGCACTTACTTTTATAAGAACATCGTCTGCTGCTAAAGTCGGTAGCTGAATTGTTGTTAAGGCAAAAGCTTGCGTAGCTTCACCATTTTTCACCAATTGAAAAGCTTGTGTTGTTACCATGAATTATGCTTTTGCTTCTATCAAAACAACAATTTCTCCTTTTGGAGGATTGGCCTCATAATGTGCCGCCACTTCACTCGGGAAACCAATTTTGAATTCTTCGTACATTTTGCTGAGCTCACGGACCACACAAACGCGTCTGTCGTTACCCACAAATTCTTCCAATTGCTTTAAGCATTTCACCAAACGGTGGGGAGATTCATACAAAATGATAGTACGCTCTTCTTCTGCCAAAATCTTTAAACGGGTTTGGCGACCTTTTTTGTGCGGCAAGAAACCTTCGAAAACGAATTTGTCGCAAGGGAAACCACTTCCCACTAGAGCTGGGACAAATGCTGTAGCACCTGGTAAACATTCTACTTCTATGCCTGCCTCTCTACATGCTCTTACGAGTAAGAATCCGGGGTCAGAAATAGCCGGAGTACCTGCATCAGAAACCAAAGCAACCATATTGGCCGTTTCTATTCTGCTTACGTTGCTTTCCAACGTTTTATGTTCATTGTGTATGTGGTACGAATAACTTTGGTTGTCAATTTCAAAATGCTTCAACAACTTTTTGGTTGTACGCGTGTCTTCGGCTAAAATAAAATCAGCTTCTTTCAACACTTTAATGGCACGTAAGGTAATATCATCTAGATTTCCTACCGGCGTTGGCACTAAAACAAGTTTTCCCATGGTGCAAAAATACGTAGTTAATTAAGAATTGCGAATTATGTATTCAGAATGAATAGACAATGGAACGAAAAAAATCTAATTCTCCAGGTAACCAATACTTAAAAGGCTGTTTATATTAGTGTTTTTAAAAATTTAATATCAATAACCACTTATGAGAATCATATGCCTCCTAACATTTGTATGCCTTTTTCAATTGCCAAACCTTAGTGCGCAGGATTTTAATTTAGTCGATAGTATTCAAATTGATTTAGGTTCTTTTCAAGAAAGGGAGAGTTTTAGTACTTTGTATTGGAGGCAATTTCAAGATAAGATTTATCTCTATGAGAGTTTCGATTCTATTATCGTGGTGAACGATTTGGAGGGGAACAAGGAAGGGACGATAATGTTAGAGTCGGTTCATATATCAAATAAATTTACGCCATGGCGTGTAGAATTTGAAAAGGATAGAATTATTGTGGTGGACGTAATCAGAATGAATTTAAGGGTCTACGATTTAAATGGAAGCTTTTTGCAAGAGATAGATTTGTACAAGTTTTTTGATCAGTACACTCCTTCTCTGGAGGGTCATTTTGAAATAGATTTTGAAAATGAATTGATATATACGGTTTTGGTACCGAATAAGCAGTCAAAATACTTTTTTAAGCTACCTAGAAAACCTGGTAAGTTCTATCAGGAAAGTAGTTTGTTAGGTGTTTATAATTTTGAAGGAAAGCGCTTAGAAAGTTTTGCGAATTATGACCCTCTTTATTCTCAAGGTGATTTGCCCTATAAAGCTGATTATTCTTTTATACGTTTAGGTGATGAATTGATTCTAGAACAAGATTTGGCGCATCAAGTAACTGTGTTTAAAATGAATAATTTAATGTCTTCGCAGTATCATTTTAAAGGAGATTCCATTACGCAAAAGTTGGATGCATTGCCACGTGTTACAGAGGTGTTGACTGAGGAAAGCTATCATGGAATGTTGATAGAATCTTATGGTTATGGCGCCTTCTTATCCTTTAATTCTTCTCAACTTGTTGGTCGGGTTTATTATAAAAGTGCAGAGGATACAACTACCTCTGTTGCTGCAGAGAACACCAAGAAAAGGGTAAAACCGGTTAAGGGTTCTTGCTTAACGCCGAGCGATCAAAAATTGAATCAAAAAGATATTTTAGCAGATAAGGTAATGTACATACGTATGGTAGATTGGAATACGAAAAAGGTGGTGTACGATGGGAGGTTTACATTGAAAGGTGATTTCTTTTTTACAGGTGCTTCTATTCCTGAAAATCAAGTTTGGACCAAAGGCTATAAGGATGGGGTGTTGACGATCTACAAATATGAATTGAATTAGAACATAGAAAAAGGGTGAAATCCAAATTTCTTGGAGTTCCACCCTTTATATTTTAAGTTTTTGATTCCGTAGTTCTTATTTTTTCATCCCCGAAAAATCTGTGGTCAAGAAGAAAATATTCCCTGCAGGATCGGTAAACATGTAATTCCCAGGCAATACTTGTCCACCAAACTCCAAAGCTTCAACCGCATAGTTGTTGGCTCTCATCTCTGCTGCTAAAGAATCATTTTCGTTGATTCCATGTCCTGAATAAGTAAACAACTCTCCGTGCCACATGCCTTTTGTTTCGTGTAAGCCTAGGGTCAGTTGACCGTCGTAACCAATCGTGTATCTATAAGGAACTCCTTCTTCGTGTATACCTTGACTTTCAAATCCAAGTGCTGTGTAATACACTAAACTACTATCTACGTTTTCAACTGCTAAAGCATACTCTTGGAAGATACCTGCTTTCGGATTCGGGAAATCGAATTTCTTGGTGGGGTTAAATACAATATCCGCAACCTGAATATCTTTTTTGGGTGCTTTGGGTTCATTAATTACAACGAAACCTAAAGAATCTGGAGCGAAATAGACATTAAACCATGCGTCTCCGTTTTCTCTTTTTAACTCCATTTGAGGACTGACATTTATGGCTTTAAGCGTTTTGTAAACGTTTACTGCGTCCTCTGAGTGGTACGCAGGTCCCATATAATTCATAGTATCTTCGTTAATGGTCAAACTCATACTTCCATCATACATTGCAGACCATTTCCAAGGAGTAGAGCTTGAGTCTTCGACGTGCCACCCTAATGTTTGGTAAAATTGAATGGTTTCCTCGTAATTCTTAGTTCCTATCATGATGTTTACAGCTTCTCCTAATAAAGGAGTTGTTTCAGCTGCTTGGGCAACTGTATCTACCGCTAATGTATCTGTTGATGGTACTTCAGGTGTTGTGTCCACTTGTTCAGAATTACAAGAGTACAGCGCAAGAAGGGCACAAGCCATTGTAAAGATTGTACTTTTCATAAAATAGTGTTTCAAACAAAGGTAAGTCTATTTTTACGAGACTTAAATGAGAAGTTCATAGAAAATCTATCGCGTAAGCGCCACGTAATCTTTCAATACCTTTTTCAAAAAGGTCATTTTCTTTTTGGGTACTTCCGGGAGTTGAAGTTTTTCTACCAATTCATGGACAAGTTCAATGGCAATCTCTCGTGTTGCAGGGTTGTTGTATTCCTCCACGCGTTGTATTACCTTTTTGATGAACATCATGTCTTCATCCGTAAATTGTTCTACTTCCGGATATTCAATCTCCGTTTTTTCCTTGTTGAGGTTGAGCACTTGGTTTAAGGTATAATCAAACGTTGGGTTAAGTTTAACCACAACAGTATTTGCCATCATGTCTGCTAATCGTTGCGATCTTTTGGAGATAAGTATTACCACAGCTTCTATAGGAAGAATAATAAAGGCCAATCCTTTGAATAACCAGCGTAAGAAATATTCGTTTAAACTTGCATTGTCGCCGTTTACCTTCATTACACGTATTCCTAATGCTTTTTTTCCTAAGGTTTGTCCCTTGGTGATATATTCCAGCATTGGAGAATAGAAAAAAGCAGGTAGGGTAAGTAAAAAGTAAAGGGTAAGATAAAGTTTTGCTTCTTCGTTTCTGGTGGATAAACCAGAGTTTTCCATCGTAAGGGTGATGATGAACATATAGAAACCAAGAATTACCAAATCTAAAAGGTACGCGGTAAAGCGCTGACCTAGTCCTGCAAGCTCAAAGGTAATTTGAACATTCTGTGCGGTTTTAATGGAAATGGTTTTCATGTGTTGCTAATATAATTGAATTTGCCGAAAAATGCTTTTGGAGTTAGGTATTCAATCTGATTTACTTTTGTAAGTATCTATGAATTAATTGTGCTTTTACTTGAAAGCTTAAATCTAAATATTATTTTAGCTAGCCTGATGTAAGAAAGCTTACGCCGCATACTACAGAATGAAAGAAACTACCTTCATAAATAAAAACAAAGAAAAGTGGAAACGCTTTGAGAAACTCAGTAAGGGCAATAATACCGATCCTGAAGAACTGGGAGAATTATTTACGGAGGTCAATGAAGATCTAAGCTTTGCACAAACATTTTACGAGCGCCGAACGGTGAGAGCTTATTTGAACCAAGCGGCACAAGGTGTTTATGGGCGACTCTACAAGCAGAAAGGAGATTCTTTAAAAAAGTATTGGAAAACTTGGTCCATCGTCATTCCCTTAGAACTCTATAAATCACGTAAGAATTTGCTCTTTGCCCTTGTAATGTTTATGCTTTGGGTGGTAATTGGAGCCATAACAACACATTATTTTCCAGACTTTGTTGATATGGCTGCAGGTAGAGGGATGATTGCCAGAGGTGAACGCTTTATTGGGCAAGATGACCCCTTTGGTTTTTATGGAGACTCCGGTAGTTTTGAGATGTTTTACACCATTACATTGAATAATATTAAAGTTGCTTTCCTCTGTTTCTTGGGAGGGATATTATTCTCCTTTGGAACGCATTATTTGGTTTTTAAGAATGGAATGATGTTAGGGTCCTTCCAATATTTTTATGTGTTGAAGGGACTTGGATTGTCTTCCTTTTTAGCCATTTGGATTCACGGAGCTTTTGAGATAAGTGCCATAGTTGTGGCTGCGGGAGCAGGTTTTACGCTTGGGCATAGTTTGCTTTTTCCAGGTTCCTATTCGCGATTACAATCCTTTCAGTTGGGGGCGAAGAGATCTATGAGAATCATGATAGCACTGGTGCCTGTCTTTATTATTGCGGGGTTCCTTGAGAGTTATGTTACGCGTAATTACGCCAGTTTACCTGATTGGTCCAAGTGGTGTATCATTATTTTCTCCTTTGCTTTGATGTTGATTTATTTTGTGATTTATCCACAGTATTTAGCGCGTAAGCATCCAGAGTTACTACAAGAAAATGAAAGTGTTAATCAGCTGCCTTCACATGAGGTGAGTCTGTATAAGATTAGAAATTTCACGGATATTATTTCAGATACTTTTCAGTTATACCGACAGAAGTTTTATGTTTTTATGAAGATTAACCTTAGCATCACCTTGCCTTTAATGTTGCTGCTTTCAGGTTTTCAGTTTATCACGCATAGTTATGATTTCGCCTTTGAATATCCGGAGGATTGGATCAATTTGTTGAGTATTCTTTTTGGTAACCCTTATGGGCAGACCTTTATTGAAACTGATTTTTTTGCTCTGTTTTTATGGGTCTTACCCTTAACATCTTTGGCTTCGGCAGTTTATTACGCAATTTCAAGCGCTAGTGAAAAGTTTGTGTGGAAGAATTACTTTTCTTTCTTGTCTAAACAAGGGTTTAAAGTTTTTGTAGGTATCGCCATTTTTTATGCCTTCATGGTTATATTACCTTCTTATCTTATATGGGCAGGAATTTTTATTGTTCCCTTTCTTTTCAATGTATTGTCTTTAGGAGTTTATGATCAGAAAGGACTTGGCTTAGGAAAGTTTATGAAATACGGTGCTAAATCTTGGGTGTTTAATTTCGTATTGGTCCTATTCCTGTCTGCCATGGTCATTTTGTTTGCACAACCTATTGCATTTGTGATGGCCTCAGAGGATATCAATGAAATTCCAGATTTATTGGATGTATTTACTGATTTTATTCGCATGATTTTAGCGGACGAAACTCCTTACACCATAGAAATTGTAAACGGTATAAGGGTGTTTGTTTACCTCATTTTTATACTCCTAGTATTTCCATTAGTACTCATCGCCTCGGCTTTGTCGAGTTACAAATCAATAGAGGAGGAAGAAGCTCCAGCGCTTAGAAAAGAGTTTGAGCGTTTTGGAAAAAGAAGTAGAACCGTTGAAACGAAAGGAGATTATGAGTAAAGTAATCTGTACTCTACTGTTGTTATTCGCCTTTCTTTCTTGGGGACAAGAAACGGATTTAAAAAAGGAATGGGATAAACTACAAAAAAGCGTAGAATATGGCGAAGCCTCTCGTAAATCTAAGCCGAATAATGACAGGGTTTATCCGGATAAATTAGAAGAAAATGTTGATGATGAGGTGGGGTATACAACTCCTGCTGATAATACGAGCGAGGATGAGATTCTGGCGAACCGCGAGAGTCAATTTGGTCCATATAGAGGTGATGGTGGAATTAAGAAAAACAATCGAGAGTCTATCATAAGAGAAGCTCCTAAATACGATCCAAACATACCCGACACTCCAGATGTTGAACCGTTAGACGTGGATCCACCAGATCGTTGGGAGATTTCTGAAAATGTATGGCAAGTAATACTTATACTGCTCGTACTTTTTATCGTAGTGTTTTTGTTGTATTACTTCTTTATTCGTAATGCAAGTGTTGAGGTTGATAGTCAAAACATAGTACCTGATCTAGAGGAGTGGAATCCAGAGGAGGTAACGAAGACAGAATTAGAAATTTTGCTCGAAAACGCACTAGCTAAGGAAGATTATCGACAATGTGTCCGCGTGTACTACACCTTCATTTTACAATCCTTAATTAAGAAAGGATGGATTAAATACAAACAAGATAAAACCAATGCACATTACCAAATAGAGATGTTGCAACGTCCTGTGCACCTTGAATTTTCTAAAGCTGTACGTTTATATGAATTGGTGTGGTATGGTCATTATGACATCAATGCCAGCATTTACCAAAGTTTAGAACCCGAGTTAAAAGCGCTCTACCAAAAAATTGATGCAAATGAGGGGAAATAGATTGGTAATGTTAGCGGGTGGACTCATCCTATTTGTGGTGATACTGGTACTTTTATTCAATTCTTCATCTGGGGAGGAGAATGTAAAGGATAAGGATGGAAAAAGTTATTACTCTAACAATTGGAAACACAGATATGGCTGGGATAATTTACATCCCAATGGTTTGTATTTGTTCAATGAATTAATGAACAAGAGTAGCAACTTTGAGGATATCTATTACGTGAAAAATCATTTACTTTTAGATTCTCTGCTACAAGAAGATAGCGCGGCATTTGCATTTATCGGGGAGAATTTCTACCTCACAAGTAATGAGATAAGTGCCCTAATGGCTAGTGTGGGTAAGGGGTCCAAGTTATTTTACTCTTGTAATGTAATGGATTACAACCTGCATGGTCAATTACTGAGTTTTAGTGATTACAAATTCGTCTACAATAAAGAAGTAGAGCTTACGCACAATGGAGATACTTTGCGTTTAGCCAAACGTTTTGAAGGTGATACCATTTTTGGAAGATGGAATGTATACGACACTACGAAATTTTATGATTACAAGCCTTTGCTCAGTTTGGAGGGATATCCATACAGTATAGAACTTAATTATGGAGTAGGTAAAATTTACGGACATTTAAATCCTGAAGCATTTTTCAATTATCAACTCAAAGGGGAAGATGGGTTTAAACATTATGCTGCTACCTTCGGAAAACTCAAAGCCAAGAAACTTTACCTTTTAGAATTTGCAAATTACGATCCAGAGATAATATATGACGGGAATGACGAGGAAGAGAATGATTCCTTGTTTAAACCACTCTTAAAGTATCCAAGTTTTAAATGGGCTTTGTTCACTTTCATTATTGGTTTTATCGCATTTATTATTTTCAGAAGTAAAAGGGAGCGACCTGTTATTCGTATTCAAGAAGAAAAACAGCTTTCGGCGCTTTCTTATGTTGATACTATTGCAGGGATTTATTTCGATAGAAAGCAACCCGAAGATGCCTACAAAATGATGAAGGCAAATTTCTATTTAAATGTGCAGAAGTACTTTTATTTAGATCTTAAAAATGAAAAAGAAAAAGCCAATGTTTTGTTGAGCGAAAAAGCGAACATGTCTCTTTCAGAGGTGGATCATTTATTGGCCTTAGTAGAAAGCAAGAAAGAAATTAGTTTTCAAGATTTAGAAATCCTTAACAAAGAACTGCGCAAATTCTATTTGAAATCTGAAATCTGGAAGGAAGAGGAAGAAACTAAAATTGCAGAAAGTTACATCACTTTTAACAGAGGTCTTTTCGCTCCAACGCTATTGATGTTACTTGGTGCGCTGTTAATAGCAGCTTCATTTATGTTGTTGACTTATTCTGTAGGAGTTGGTATATTGCTGTGGCCGCTTGCTATTGCATCTTTTGTTTTCGCCAACAGGATGATGAGTAGACCTATATTGCGACATAATATTCATGAAATTATAGTCTATCCTATTCTAGGTAAACCCTATCACTTGAAGGTTGAAGATGTGTATCAAGCCAAGAATTTGGGGAAAGATTTACTGTTGAAGATCATAGATAGAGAAGAGGTTAAAATAAGTTTACTGAATTTAGATAAAAGAAATATTAAGCTTTTGGAAAACTTAGTTTTCCAGATAAATAACAAAGGAAATGATAGAAGATAATAATACAGAGCCGAACGAACATGAAGCTGTGAACCCTGAGTCACAACAACAAGAAGAAACTCAGCAGGTAGAACGTGTCGAAACTTCCTCTAACGCTTTTGGATTTGAAAGAGAAAACGAAGATTTGATTTGGCTTACACAAAAGGTGAACGATATTCGCATTCAATTTTCTAAGTACGTTATTGGTCAGCAAGAAATGGTTGAATTACTCATGGCTGGAATATTCTCAGCGGGTCATATTCTTTTAGAAGGTGTTCCCGGAGTAGCCAAAACACTCTCTTCTAAAGTGTTGGCCAAAGCATTAGATGTAGATTTTTCGCGTATACAATTTACGCCAGACCTAATGCCGAGTGATGTGATTGGGACTTCTATTTTTAACATGAACGAAAGTAAGTTCAACTTTAAAAAAGGTCCTATTTTCTCAAATATTGTATTGATAGATGAGATTAACAGAGCTCCAGCCAAAACCCAAGCTGCCTTGTTTGAGGTGATGGAGGAAAGACAGATAACTTACGATGGAGTAGAGTATGCCATGCAGTTTCCATTCTTAGTGGTGGCCACTCAAAACCCTGTTGAACAAGAGGGTACCTATAATTTACCGGAAGCTCAGTTAGACCGTTTCTTGTTCAAAATCAAATTAGATTATCCATCTCAAGTAGATGAAACCATGATATTGCAACGCTATAAATCCAATATCAAAGCTCCGAGTTTAGATGAGGTTATGGCTGTGATTAACGCCGAAGATGTGCGTCGCGTGCAAGAGTTGGTGAAAGAGGTGATTGTAGAGGATAAATTGTTAGAATACATTTCTGCCATCACGGTTAAAACGAGAAATCACGGCAAGGTGTATTTAGGAGCTTCACCAAGGGCTTCTTTGGCAATTCTTAAGAGTGCAAAAGCGATGGCTGCTATAAAGGGAAGAGATTTTGTAACTCCAGATGATATTCAGTTTGTGGCGCCTCACGTGCTTAATCATAGGTTAATTTTAACACCTGAAGCAGAAATAGAAGGTTATGCTACGGAAGATGTGATTACTGAAATCGTTAAAAACATAGAGGTGCCGAGATAAGATGATAAAACACCTTTTTATATCGCGTTTTTTCTTCGTGCTTTTGGCAGGAGTGGTGTTACTCTTTATCTTGAGCTATGCCTGGAGTTTTTTATTCTTGGTAGCCCAAGTAGGAGTGCTGAGTTTAATAGCATTGAGTTTGCTCGATTTTCTTGTGCTTTTTGCCAATAAATCCATCCTAAAATTCCAGCGTATTTTTCCTCGTAGAGGAGATTTAAATGATGAAGCTCATGTAAGTTTACGTGTGGTTAACTTGAGCGCACAAGTATTAAAGTTGACGATATATGAAGGTTTTCCGGAGGAGTTGCAAGAACGATCAAAAGCATTTTCGAGTTCTTTATTACCCAAAAGATCAGAAAGTTTTAATTACTCTTTTACTCCAAAGCGTCGAGGAGATTACCGCTTTGAGAATACGCATATTTTTGTACAAAGTGTACTGCGTTTGGTAAAAAGACGTGTTGTGGTTGTGCAAGATGATGTCATGGAGGTATATCCTTCGATTCAACAAATGAAATTGTATGAGCTAAAAGTTTTTAATCAATCTCAGGTTCGCGGAATTAAAAAGATTAGAAGTTTAGGACACAACAACGAATTCGAACAAATTAAGAGCTATACGCAAGGAGACGATATAAGAACGATTAACTGGAAGGCAACTTCGCGTAGAAATGAATTGATGGTAAACCAATACCAAGACCAACGCGCACAGCATGTTTATTCGGTGATTGATAAATCGCGCTCTATGGAGATGGCTTTTGACGGTATGAGTTTACTCGATTATGCAATCAACTCTTCTTTGGTATTTTCCAACATCGCCTTGAGAAAAGGAGATAAAAAAGGAGTGATTACTTACGCCGATAAAATAGGAACAAAGTTAGCCGCCGAGGGTGGAAGAGCGCATTTAAAGCGTATCATGGAAGTTCTCTACAACCAACGTACGCAGTTTAAAGAAGCAAACTTTCCTTTGCTTTACCAAAGCTTAAGATCTAGTGTTAAAGTGAGAAGTTTACTCATGCTTTATACCAATTTTGAAACCGAACAAGCCATGCACAGAGCCTTACCTTTGTTGCGTAAACTCAATGCAAAACATTTATTGGTTGTGGTGTTTTTTGAAAATACACAGTTGCGCGAAAGCATTGTAAAACCACCGGAAAATATGCGTGATATTTATGTAGGTGCAGTAGCAGAAACTACCGTAAATGTGAAACGTAAAATTGCACTGGAGTTAAATAGAAATGGTATTCAAACCATACTAACCAAGCCAGAGGAATTAAATGTGAAAACCATTAATAAGTACTTATCCTTAAAGTCGAAAGGGATGATTTAGGTTGTGTTTAATACTTTAGGACTAATTTTTGGGTGATGCTCTTGCTATTCGAACTCAAACGTACCACATACATTCCCTCACTCATATGCTCATTCAGTTTTAGGGTGAATTGAGATACTCCACCGGGGGTGTTCTTCAATGCCTGTTGATGGATGATTTTGCCATCAAGACTAAGAAGCGTGAATTCGAGATCCTCCTCAGTAGTAGTATGAATATCAATAGTTAATAATCCTTGATTCGGATTTGGATACACTCGCATTTGTAAGTCAGAATTACTTTGTGGGTTAGGGGTGTGTACTTCTAAATCTTCTCCTTGGACGATGTATACTTTGAAGATTTGGTTGCTTGCTAAACTTTGACTTCCATCATTGATGAAAAAGATATTGGGTGCAGAGCTTTCAATACCTCCATATATGTATCCTAAAAACGTAGTGTCAGCATTTAGGTTAGCAAGTTGAAATACATGATTACTATACTGCGGAAGTGTATCATTAGGTATGAATTCAGCACCCGCTCCCATTAATGCAGGAAGTTCTATAGGGAGCTTGTATTCAGTCATAACACCGTTAGCATCTCTTGTTACGCGAGCTATAGTCTTTACAAAGGGTACATTGTCGTCTTGGACTAATACACCTGAAGAATCATAATACTGCGCTATTCCTCCGAAAAAAAGCGTATGCATTTCGTTGGTGTTCACATTGTATAAAGGAACCACCGGACAATGATAATGGTTATAGTACTGTTGGAAATTGGCCTCGAGTGTATAACCATTTGTATCTACGGTTACGCTGCTTAGAAAAGGTAAATTAACCGTGGGTTGAAAAACTCCGGAAAACATACTTACACCTTGTGCTCCGTTAGGTAATACTTGGGCTTCGGCATTGTAATCTCTTCTGTGTAAATTCGCAGCATCAATGTATGGAGTAAGATGGGTGACTGTTAAATTCACTCCGTCATCATTAATTTTAAATCTACGTATTGCATTGGTGTATTCTTGTATGAAACCAGGACCGTTATTCGGTCCCATAGGGTTGTACTTACCAATAAATTTTTGACCACCCAGTAAATAATAGGTATCGTAAACTTTTTGTAAGCGGCCTCCGGTTACTTGAAATTGTGAATCTGTAATTTGTCTAAAATAAGTATTGAACCCCGTGTTATTCATAACGGCATTAATTACTTCCGGAACATCTATTGCTGTAAGGTAGGGGAAAGTAGTGTGATCTCCAGCTGTTGCGCTGTACCCATATCCTCCAAGGACATATAACATATCCCCTTCTTGCTTGAAATTCATGTTGGTAGAACTAAGTTGTTCTTGAATACCTTGTGGTAAACTACTCAATGGGGCTGTCCATTTTTGTAAGCTTACAGGATCAAAGACAATGAGTTGATTGTTATGTCCAGCAATGTCAAAAGAAGCCCAAGGTTGTCGTCGGTGCAGCCCGTCTAAACGGCCACCTATTAAAAGCCATTTACCATTGTGTTGACCAAAAGCGTAGGATTGTAAACCACCTATGTTATTCGTACTAATGGTTTCAATATAAATGTTAAATGGTATTTGAGCATTTATCGTATTTATTCCTAGGATGAAGGAAAAAAGTAGGAGTCCAAAAATATTTTTCATGATGCTGTCAAGTTACTCAATATAAGCTTATTCAGGGTAACAAAGGTTACAGTAGAGGCGTTGATTTTTATCAATAGTATAAAGGGAAGTGTGGAGGTTTAAAACAAGCAATAAGGGAAAACGGACTACCTTTTTATTAATTGTTAACGACTGCTTTAGGTTCCTTTCTTCGAGAAGTAAATGTATCTGCTTGTTAAAATAGGTGATGAAAATGGATGAAAAAGAAAAAAATAGTTGAGAATGAACTTTATATGAACATATATGTTTTCTTTAGCTCAAGGAAATGTAATTCCTTCATAAAGAAAGTAGTTAACTTTCGGATTAATTGTTTATTTTCGTTCAAAGCATGTCAGTAAAAGTAAATATAGAAAACCTCGTACAAGACCTCCAAAATGGTGAGGAACAGGCGTTGGCGACTATTTACGACATGTACTCTGATGCGCTTTACGGTTTAATTTTAAAAATTGTAAAAGACGACGGATTAGCACAGGATATTCTACAAGATTGTTTTGTTAAGATTTGGCAAAAGGCACAAACTTATGATGCTTCTAAAGGCTCATTCTTTACCTGGATGTTAAACGTTTGTAGAAATAAATCTATAGATGAATTACGTAAGGTAGATAGACACCGAAAGGGGAAAGATGAAATTGGTCATGCAACCGATTACAAGAAGCAAGGTATAGAGCGCAACATCGATACAATTGGGTTAAAAGATATTGTTGATGAATTGCCAGATGATCAAAAGTTAATCGTGGAGTACCTCTATTTTAAAGGTTATACACAGCAAGAAACTTCGGATGAGTTAAATATACCATTGGGAACCGTTAAATCGCGTTCTCGAATGGCAATTAAGGCATTGAAAGATAGTTTTGTAATAGTTTTATTGATTTGGATACAAAAGAATATATAGCATCTGGCATACTGGAAAGTTATGTGATGGGTACCGCTTCTGAACAAGAACAGCGAGAGGTACACTGCTTGTCTTCTATTTATCCAGAAATTAAGGAGGAGTTGAATAGGATTCAACAAACTTTAGAAGACTATGTGCAATCCATAGCGGTTACTCCTCCTGCAGGAACCAAGGAAGCTATATTAGCCAAGATTAAAGATGTTCCGCAAGAGAAAGTAATGAAGAAGGTAGAAGAACCTAAGCTTGAGAAAGAAACGAAGGTTGTTCAAATGCCGACTTACGCCAAGTTGAGTTTGGTAGCTTCTATTGCAATTGTTGTTGGTGTGAGTGCCATGTTTGTGATGAAGTCACAAGAAAATGCAAGGTTGAATAATGAGTTGAAAGCCTTAAATTCTCAAACCGAACAAAAGCAAAACGAATATTTAGCCAGTTTAGAAAATCTGGAGAAAGAAGTTGCAGCCAGTAAAGAATTACAAGATTTTGTATTGAACGAAGGTACAGAAGAGGTTGTTTTAGCTGGAACGGAAAATCACCCAGAGGCAAAAGTTAGAGTATACTGGCACAAAGAAACGCAGGCCGTTATTGTGAAAAACGATGCCTTACCTGCTCCAACTGAAGGTAAACAGTACCAATTGTGGGCTTTGGCAGATGGAGTTCCAGTAGATTTGGGTGTGTTAGACAAAGAATTCGCGGTAACTCCAACGCGTAAAATAGGGGTGAATGAACTGCAA
>NZ_JBVCPV010000066.1:0-14285 GCF_057456495.1 Lishizhenia sp.
ACCTATTCCTTTTCTCACCATGTCAACATCCGCTCCTACCTTTTCACAGAAATTAGAAATTTCATTCATAAAGGTAATTTTTGTTGCCAAGAAAGAATTGGCCGCATATTTCGTAAGCTCCGCAGATTTTTCATCCATAATAATTAAGGGATGTCCATCTCTGATGAAAGGCTTGTAGAGCTCAGACATAATTTGCTTCGCTTTTTCATCTTCAGTTCCAATAACAACTCTGTCAGGATTTAAGAAATCGTCAACGGCAAAACCTTCTCTTAAAAATTCTGGGTTTGAAACTACAGCGAATGGAATATCTGTATGCTTTGCAACGGCTTCAGCAACCAATTCTGCAGTTCCAACAGGAACGGTTGATTTATCTACAATTACTTTATATTCTTTAATGATTTTACCGAGAGATTCAGCAACACCTAACACATAACTTAAATCTGCGCTTCCATCTTCACCTGGAGGTGTAGGGAGTGCTAAAAAGATAATTTCAGCCTCTTCAACAGCTTCCTCTAAGTTGGTAGTGAAATTAATTCTGTTGGCTTTGATGTTACGCTCGAAAATAACATCTAAATGTGGTTCGTAAATCGGAACCACACCTTTTCTCATTTGTTCTACCTTATTTTCATCTATATCTACACACGTTACATTGTTTCCTGTTTCGGCAAAACATGTTCCCGTTACAAGACCAACATAACCTGTTCCAATTACTGCAATCTTTTTCATTACTTAATAAATTCTTTAACACTGTTACAGATGAAAGCCAATTGTTCTTCTTCTAATTCTGTGTGCATTGGAAGAGAGATAACTCTAGAAGTTAACCAATCTGTGGTGGTTAAATCACCACATTCTGTTTCTAGTTCGGCAAACATTTTCTGGCGGTGAGCTGGAACAGGGTAATAAATCATGGCAGGAATATCTTTTGCTGCCAAATGTTCAACTAATCCATCTCTATCAATGCCTTCTAATTGTAAGGTGTATTGGTGAAATACGTGGTTTGTTTTTTCGTCTCTATGAGGAGTAGTTACATTGTTAAAATCTGCAAAGAAGTTATCGTAGTAAGCAGCTGCTTTTCTTCTTGCTGTAATGTAATCATCTAATTTTCTCAATTTAATGCGCAACACGGCTGCTTGAATAGTATCTAATCTACTGTTACAACCTACTCTGTCGTGGTAGTAACGCTTGCTTTGTCCATGATTAGCAATCATTTTGATTTTTTCTGCTAACTCATCGTTGTTCGTACACAATGCTCCTCCATCTCCGTAACATCCTAAGTTTTTCGAAGGGAAGAAAGAGGTACAACCAATATCACCTATGGTACCTGTTTTTACCTTCTTTCCATCAGAGAAAGTGTAATCACTACCTATGGCTTGTGCATTATCTTCTATGATGTACAAATTGTGTTCTTCAGCGATTGCCTTGATCTCTTCCATGTTACAAGCCTGACCATACAGGTGCACAGGAACAATAGCTTTCGTATTTGGCGTAATTGCTTTGCGAATAGCCTCAGGATCTATATTAAAAGTTTTGGGGTCACAATCAACAAATACAGGTTTTAAGCGCAATAAGCCCATAACCTCTGTTGTTGCAATATATGTGTAAGATGGAGTGATTACTTCATCACCAGGCTTCAAGTCCAATGCCATCATGGCAATTTGTAAAGCGTCCGTTCCATTGGCACATGGAATAACATGTTTTGCTCCTAAGTAGTTTTCTAACTCTTCTTTGAAAGCATGAACGTCTGGTCCGTTAATAAATTGGGCTTTTTCTAATATGCTGTTGATTGAAGTTTGTACTTCTTCCTTTATGTTCTCGTATTGTGTAACGAGATCAACCATTTGTATTTTCTTCATTGCAAGTTTGTTTAACGAAGTGTTTCACTTCTAAAGGCTCGAAATTCTTTTGACGAACTCGAAGAACTAACGCAAGTTTTAAACTAAAATTATACTTGTTTGCCTAAGGGGTTAAAGATAATTAAACTCCTTAGATTCTAGAAGGCTTTTTAAAGTTTTTAACTAGAAGGGATAACCTATACCTAAATGGAATCGCGGTTCAAATGGAGCGATGTTTTTTGTGTCGTAATCTTGACCGTAATAATTGAGCAGCTCATCATTTATTGGAGCTCTACTTTGCCATACCCATCGAGCGTTTGCAGGAAGTGCAGGGTTACGTAAAGGGATACCTATGTCAAAACGGATTACGAAGAAGTCTAGGTCAAAACGAAGTCCGAAACCGCCAGCAATCCCCAATTGCTTATACCAGTCAGCAGAAAACTTACTCCCCACACGGTTGGGGTCTTCATTGATGGTCCATATGTTACCTGCATCGCAGAATAATGCACCTCTTAAAGAGCTGCCAAGTGGGAATCTATATTCCATACTTCCTCCTATACGTATGTCACCTGCTTGCGTCGCTGTACCGGTTGAATCTAGGTAGGCTTTGTATGTTCCTGGCCCTAAAGATCTAGCTCTCCAACCTCTGTTGTCATTGGCTCCACCGCCAAAGAAACTGTAGTCAAAAGGGAGGGATGTACCGTTATTTCTTAAAGGAAGACCAGCGCCCAAATTCATTTTGAAATTGATGCTTCTCTTATTTTTAAAATTTTGGTAGAGCTTTAATTCATTGTCTAAGCGGATAAATTCAGAATAACGTACACCAATAAATTCTTTGTAACCGTCTGCATTCAAGGGTGCATTTTGTGTTAAAGCTCTTAATACCATACCTGCAATGTCAAATTCTGCATCGTAGTAATAAATGAAGTTTCCTTTGGTAACAGCTTTGTTTGTCAATTCATAAGTAGCTCTAATATCTTTCCAGATGAACTGATCGCTATAGGTGTTTAACAAAAACAAATCGTTCAAATCGTTTAAACGTTGCTGAAATTCTGTTGTTTTATCAAGGTTCACATATTGAATGGAAGAAAGCAAAGGGAAACCTAATTGTACCACTTGTTTTTTCAGAACATTGAATTTGAAACCATAGTTTAACTGAAGTAACTGTCTGTTGAAATCCTCTCTCTGCTGAATGCTGTAAGCCGTTGAAATAATAGTTTGTGGGTAATGTCTTTTGGAAAGCTTTCTGTAGTGCACAAAGGGACGAATTCCGGGTATTTCTATTTTTGCTGTCGGACCAAATTCAAAGGTGTTCAAACTTCTGCCGTTATTTTGATCTGAACCATCTGTGGAGTTCGCAAAAACTATAGGTTGTGACTCTAATCCTCCTCCAAAACTAAGCGTGAAGCGCTCTCCTCCTCCAAAGAGATTTTTGTTTTTGTAGTTTACGGATGCGGCTAATCCTAAGAAACCATTGGAGTTGGTAGCTTTGGTTTCGTACCCGAAGGATTGTTTAAGAGCAGGTACTAAGTAGTAGTGCACTTCTACCTGATTTTTACCCGGCACTTCGATTAATTTGGGTTTAATACTTTGAAATATTCCCATTTCTACAAGGCGAGAATAGCTGCGTGTGAGGTAGTATTCTTTGTAGTAATTTTCGTTTTCAAGAAAGTTACAGTACTCTATGAGTTCAGGTTCAACGATCAGTTTTCCGTTGTAATAGAACTCCGCAATTCTAAAAATACTATCACTTTCTTTTTCTATTGGATGGTATTGATTAAAGTGCAAAGTATCAAAGGTTTGTAGGTAACCCTCTTTTTTTTCTCCCACCCCGTAAAGGTCTGTGTAATATTTATAAGGTTTGTCTAAGTAGGTAGTATCTATAATGTGGAAAACAACTTTAGAGACATAGTTGGTTCCAAATTTTTTCATTTTTGTCTTTTCTTCGTCCTCGGGGTCCTTCACGTACCTTTCATTGAAAACGATGCCCAAATGAACTTTGTGATCCCCCACAGTAGTATCGGCTTCGAAGGTGATGTGAGATTTGAAAAATCCATATTTCGCATCATCTCGTTGGTCTTTAGCAATGAGCTCTCTTTGGTCGTCCAAGAGATCCGTGTCAAAAATAAAAGGAGCTTCTAATTGAAAAGAAGGGTCTTTTTTAAAGCGTTCATAGGTAGATAAAACAGAAAGATTATCTCCTACAACGTATACACTGTCTACAATGTAGGGTTGTCCTGCTTCAATTTCATAGATGACTTTAATTTTACGTCCCCATTTTAATTTCGTAGAATCACTCACTTGTGCATCGTAATAACCACGAGCGTGTAAATATTTTTCAATCTGATCAACCGATCTATGCATCAAGGTAGAATCGAAAATTACAGGAGCCTCTCCAATCTCATATTTCAACCATTCTCGAAAGAATTTACGAGGTTCAAGTGTATCTTTTAGGGTGAGTTTTTTGGGTTTGTACAAAGAATCTCCTCTCTCTATAGCTTTGCGCATTCTAGCTTTGTTGATGCGAATGTTTTTGGCTTTTCTTTCCTTGTTCTTCTCGCGAATCTTTTGATTCTTCTTTGCACGTTTGTTCGCAACTTTGGCAGAGTCTATTGCATTGTATACCTGAAGTTTTAGCTTGAAAAAAGCAAGTGATTTATGGTTGGGCTTTTGTTTAATTACCTCTTCAATATCATAAATGTCTATGCTATCGGTACTGGCAATTACCTTGTTTTTCTTTAAGAGATAAGAGCCCTCAGGAACGTGCTTGCTTTGTCTGCATGAATTTAAGCCGTAGACAAAACTCAAGAGTAGGGTAAAAGAAAGAAAAATACGTCCAATCATTGATGCTCTAAATGTTTAACGAAAATAATATAAATAGAAATACGTAAGGGGTTTATCTTGATGAAGGATTAAAATTTGTTTCGAACTCAATTTACTTCTTGGAACTTCTACTATTTTTGCTCTATGCATTCAATTTCAAAAGCAGAGAAAAAGGCTGTTAACGCTTTGGCTATAAAAAAGTTTCGACAAAGCGAGGCTCAATTTGTTGTGGAAGGTGTAAAACCTGTTGAAGAATTGTTAATTCACGCCCCCCAAAAAGTTGAAAAAGTTTATGTCACTGCACAAGCAAACCTAGATAGGAATAGAGTACCTGCACATGTTGAATTGCTGGAGGTAAATGAAAAGGACCTGAAAGGAATCTCTAATTTGAAAAATCCACAGGGTGTTTTAGCCGTTGCGAATTTCTTGGAAGTGAAAGCGAAAGCCAAAGGATTAACCTTGGTGTTGGATAATATTCAGGATCCAGGTAATTTGGGGACTATTATACGTTCTGCTGAGTGGTTTGGTGTTAAGGAGATTGTTTGTTCAAAGGAAACCGTAGATGTTTACAATCCTAAAGTTGTGCAAGCAGCCATGGGATCGGTTTTTAGGGTAGCAATTAGCTATGTTGATTTAAAGGATTATTTAACAAACTCTCCTTTGCCTAAATATGGCGCACTTTTAGAAGGTGAAAACGTGTACACCACTCAACTGAACGCAGAAGGGATTCTAATCATGGGAAATGAAGGTAAGGGTATAACACCTGAAATTATTTCTTGCATTACGCACCCGATAACCATACCGAAACTAGGAGAAGGAGAATCTTTAAATGTATCTATTGCGAGTGCCGTGTTGTTATCAGAATTTGCTAGACAAACTTCTCTATAATTTTATCTACACAATTAATTCCATCTATAGCTGCTGACATAATTCCACCAGCATATCCTGCACCTTCGCCGCAAGGGTAAAGTCCCTTTACCTCCACGTGTTCCAAGGTTATGGGGTCTCTTGGAATAGAAACAGGAGATGAGGTTCTTGATTCTGGAGCGTGCAATACAGCTTCATTGGTATAGTACCCCTTCATCTTTTTTCCAAACTCTATAAATGCTTCGCGCAAACGGTTGGCAATAATTCCGGGTAAAACTTTATTGAGGTCAACACTTACAATACCCGGTTGGTAAGATGTTTTAGGGAAGTCTTCAGATACTTTACCTTCCACAAAGTCTATCATACGTTGAGCGGGAACACGTTGTGTTTTTCCTGCAGCAATCCAACAATCTCTTTCTACTTTTTTCTGAAAGTCTAAAGCCACGAAGGGATTTTCGGGAGTGTAGTTGGGTAAATCTTCTGGAGAAACACTTACCACTATACCGGAGTTGGAGTAGGGGTTGTTACGCTTACTTGGACTCCATCCGTTTGTGACAACTTCTTCTTTATCGGTCGCACATGGAGCTATAATTCCACCCGGACACATACAGAAAGAGTATACCCCCATACCATCCACTTGCTCTACTAGACTGTAAGAAGCAGGGGGGAGGTTGTCGTTGGTTTTTTCTCCATGATATTGAATTTCGTCAATTAACTCTTGTTGGTGCTCGATGCGGACACCTAACGCAAAAGGTTTAGCCTCTATTTTAATATGACGTTTATGAAGTAATTCAAAAATATCACGCGCAGAATGACCGGTAGCAAGTACTAAATTTTCACAAGGATATACATCCTGATTGTTAATTGTAATAGACTTTAGCGTGTAGTTTTCAACCGCTATATCTGTTAATTTCGATTCAAAGTGAACTTCACCGCCATTCTCTATGATACATTCACGTATGGCAGTTATGATTTGAGGAAGTTTATTGGTTCCTATGTGTGGATGTGCATCAATAAGGATGTTTTCATCCGCACCAAAATTGACCAACCATTCCATTCCTTTAAGAACGTTTCCTCTTTTCTTTGAACGCGTGTAAAGTTTACCGTCAGAATAAGTTCCTGCGCCACCTTCTCCAAAACAGTAGTTGGATTCTGGATTTACAACTTGTTCTTTGTTTATTTTGGCCAAGTCTCTTCTTCTTGCTCTCACGTCTTTTCCACGTTCAAAAAGGATAGGTTTGGCACCTGCTTCAATGGCTCTTAATGCAGCGTATAAACCTGCAGGTCCAGCGCCAATGATATGAATTTCTTTGTTTATTTTTTCTTTGGCTGGAGTGAAATGATTCACCAAAGTAGGAGCATTTCCTTCCGTCCAAAACTCTACCTGAAGGTTTATTTTTACAGGTTTTCTTCGCGCGTCAATGGAGCGTTTACGTATACGCCAACCCTCAAAGTCTTTGGCTTTAATTTTAGCTTTTTCTTTCGCTAAGCGTAAAATAAGGGCTTCATCTTCCTGCTGATGCGGAAGTACTGTAATTTGAACAAGTGTATTCATTATCCTTCAAAGGTAATACTAAACCACCAAACGCGGTTCTGCAATCTGTCTATTGGATCCGAGATGTAAGTATTGTCTTGGATAAGCACATTTCCAAAGCTGTGACTCATTTTTAACTCAAGTCCAAACTTAAAGTAAGGTAAGAAGAAGTCAACTCCTGCACCAATTTGTCCTTGAAAATCATGTTGATTGATTTTAATAAATGGGTCTTTTATACTTTGTGAAGAGTTGGCTTTCGTTTGTAGGTCAAGTGTATACTGGGCACCACCCACTAAGTACGCTGCAAAATTGTTGTAGCGTAAGGTTCTGTATTTCAATAGAAGTGGGAAATCTAAATTGGTAGATTCCACACGTTCTGTTTCTTCCGGTAGAAATAAAGTGCTATCTGCTGGATCCCTAAATTTATAGGTGAGTAATCTTTCCTGAAAAGAAAGGGAAGGAATAAACCTCAGCCTTAAGGTAGGGTGACCTAATTTCAAACTTGTAATGATTCCGAGTTGGAAGCCTGGTTGTTTACGATTTTGTACATAAAGTAGATCGTAATCTTGCAATAGGTTCGTTTTCGGAGTCATTGAAAAATCAGCAGTATTCACCCCTAACATAAAACCAAAGTGAAGTTGTTTTTCATCAAACTTCCTGTAGTTCTTTGGCTTTTCATTACGCTGGGCAAAAGCACCCAAGCTAACCAAGCAGAGTAGCGTTAATACTGTATTTCTCAAATTCATCATAGTTTACAAACGATAGTAGGATGAAAAAATTATTTTCTACCTACATAAATTGTAGCAATACCACCACTTACTAAGGTTGCGGTAACATCTTTGTATCCTACCTTTTCTAAGATATCTATAAAATCTTGACCTTCTGGGAAAGCAGCAACAGACTCTGGTAAATAAGTGTAAGCGCTACTATCTTTAGAGATAGATTTTCCTAGTAAAGGAATTATATTTTTTGAATAGAAGTTGAAGGATTGTTTTACTGGAAACTTTTTAGGTTTACTAAACTCCAAAATAACAGCCATTCCATCTTTGCGAATAACTCGCAACATTTCAGACAATCCCTTTTCTAAATTCTCGTAATTTCTTACTCCAAACCCGACAGTTAAACCGTCAAAGTAATTGTCGTCGAAAGGAAGGTTTTCAGAATCTCCTTGTTCCATAGAAATGATGTGGTCTACACCTTTCTTTTTCATTTTTTGCTTCCCAACTTCCAGCATACCTGGAGAAAGATCAACACCTACTACTTTTTCTGGGTTCAATTTTAATGCAGCGATAGCAAAATCTCCCGTACCCGTAGCAAGGTCTAATATGCGTTTAGGCTGAATTGTTCCTAGTTTTTTGATTGCCTTTTTTCTCCAAAGCTTATCAATACCAAGAGATAAGAAGTGATTTAAAAAATCGTACTTCGCTGAGATGTTGTTAAACATTTCTGCTACTTCTTCCTTCTTTGATTTATTTCCCTCGTTGTAAGGTTTAACCACTTTCTTTTCGCTCATAACTTAACCTACCATCGTATGACCTGATGGATATTTATATTTCTTACTCAATACCTCTTTTCCAAACAAATAAGCAAGGGTTAATGTTCCAACCCTTCCTATAAACATGGCGACAATTAATACATATTTTCCACCGATACTCAAATCTGCAGTGATTCCGCGTGATAAACCAACGGTACTTGCTGCAGAAACATGTTCGAAAACGATGTCTAAAAAGGTGAACTTACCTGCCGCCAGTGCATCTTGCTCTGTAATTGCAAGTGCAAATGTACCAACTATATTTCCTAAAACGAAGAAAACAAAAATGGAGTAGGCTTTTAATACCACATCGTTATTTATACTACGTTTAAAAAGTTCTGTATTTGGTTTTCCTTTTATGGTCGAAACTACAGAGGCACAGATTACCGCAAAGGTAGAAGTACGAATACCCCCTCCGGCTGACCCTGAACTGGCTCCGACAAACATAAGGAAGAGAAAAAAGATGGTTACAGGTAAGGAGAGCGCTTCTGTTGCTACAGTATTGAAACCGGCATTTCGAGTGGTTAAAGATTCAAAAAGTGCCGTAACAAAAGATCCAAAGAAGTTGGTTTCGCCTAAGGTGTTGTTGTATTCGAAAATTAAGAAAACAAATGCACCTGCAACGATTAAACCAAGGGTGAAATACAAACTGATTTTCGTTCCAAAATTGATGGTTTTCCAAGGCATTTTCATTCGCTCTCTCAAACGCTTAATTTCGAATAAGTCGAACAAGTAAATCATACCAAATCCTCCAAGGAAGAACAATAGCATGATAACACCGTGTAATAAAAAGTTATCAGCCGTTAAAGGGTTCATTAAACCTCCGGGGATAATAGTTAACCCCGCATTATTGAAACCTGATACGGCATGGAATACACTGTGGAACAGTCTGTCACCTGTATCGGCAAACATTCCAATCGGTTCTAATAAGATAAAAATTAAGAAAGTACCAATGATTTCTATCACCGTACTCCAAAGAACAATTTTACCAAACATGGAATTGGTGTTTAGTAAAGAGTCTTTGTTTACAAAATCTTCAATTACCTCGTGCTGTTTTAATCCAACTCCGAACTTGGCAATTAATATGTATAAGGCTGCAAAAGCAATCGTGTTTAATCCTCCAATTTTAATGATAAAGAGTACAACGATTTGTCCTTTAAATGTAAGCATTGACGAGATGTCAATGGTTGATAGTCCCGTAACCGAAGTGGATGATGTAGACATGAATAAGGCGTCAGTAAAGGACATACCACCAGGTATTTTACTCATTTCCGGAAGCATTAACATTCCAGCTCCCATGAACATTATCATCAAAATGGAAATGGTAAAGAGCAGTCCAGGGTGCACCTTTAACCAGGGTCTAAAGTTTCGGTTTTTAAATATCTCATTGACCACATAGAGCATAAAGAAGAGCTGGATGAAAATGTTGGATACATCTGCAAAGCCTTCAAAACCAAAACTTTCGAATATGGTGGGGATCAATAATTGTCCAAAGCCATTTAAAGATATCCCTTCCACCAGAAGTAAGATAACCAAGGAGGCCTCGAACCATGTTTTTTTTATAAAATCAATGGGGTTATAGTCGTATACTATCTTAACGATATAACGCAAGATGTAGAAGGCAAAGCTATATTCAATAAAGTTGATGAGATGCGATTTACTCGCTTCAGTATGAGGAAAACCGTAATAGTAGATCAATACACCAATCATGGTGATAGATACTAATACGTGAATGGAAGAGAAAATTGACAATACGATTGCGCGTGAATCGTAGAGGTATAAATTAATTTTCTCTCTTAGTTTTCTAAACATCTCAATACAATTTTGTAAGCTCTTGACGCAGTCTTTCTTTGTCAATAGAAACTACACCGATGTGCTCGCAAACCAAACCTCCAGCTAAATTTGCGATTTCTGCTATCTGTTTGTTGGTGCAACCAGAAGCTAAACAAAGGGTAGCAACACTGATTACAGTATCTCCAGCACCACTAACATCTGTAATGTTTCTTTTGTGGGCGGCAACGTAGTTTTTTTCTTCCTCTTCTTGTATAAAAACTCCATTTTCCGATAAGGTAATGAAGGTTTTGTTACAGTTTAACTTTGTCCTTAAGTCATTTACAGCTTGTTCAAACTTATCCTTTTCTTCAAAATTGAACTGAACATCTAGTCCTTCTTTCAATTCTTTTAAATTGGGTTTGAATAGGCTAACGTTTTCAAAAGCGAAAAAGTTCTTTTTCTTTGGATCTACAGTGGTTGGTATATTTTTAGCATTGGCTAATTCAACCGTTTTGCGTATCACTTTTTCTGTTAAAACTCCTTTGTTGTAGTCTTCCAAAATAATGGCATCAACAGTTTGGGTAGTTAAGAGGTCTTTTATACGTTCAATCAACGCATCCTCTTGCGCTTGATTAATGTCAGAGCTATCTTCACTGTCTATACGCAAGAGTTGTTGGTTGTTACCAATTACTCTTGTTTTTACGGTTGTCATTCTATTTTCAGAACGAATAATACCTTCTGTAGAAAGTTCGTGTTCATCCATGATTTGCGTCATGCGAACACTGTTTTCATCTGTACCAATAACGGCACATAAAATAGCTTTAGCTCCTAAAGCTCTTAGGTTAAGCGCCACATTGGCTGCTCCACCTAGTCTATCCTCTTTGGCTTGGAAATTTACTATTGGAACTGGTGCTTCAGGACTAACACGCGTAACGCTACCTTTCAGGTAGGCATCAATCATCATGTCTCCAATAACCAGTATTCTTTTTTCTGTAAAAGATTGTAGTAAACTATCTACTTCCATTTATGCCAATTTTTCTAATGCGTTAGCGATTCTGTTCATAGCCTCTGTTAATACTTCTTCTGAAGTAGCGTATGAGATACGAATACAATTAGGGTCTCCAAATGCTTCACCCGTTACCAAAGCTACTAAAGCTTCTTCTAAAAGGTATAAACTTAAATCACTTGCTGTATTAATGGTGTAGTTTCCATAGCTCTTTCCAAAGAAAGAAGAGATGTCTGGGAAGAAGTAAAATGCCCCTTCTGGTTCATTTACCTTAACACCCGGCATTGCTGTTAAAGCTTCTAAGACTAATTTACGTCTTCCTTTAAATGCAGCTTTCATATCGTCAAGTACTGCCACATCTGCCTTTAAAGCTGCGATAGCTGCGCGTTGTGCAATACTGTTTGTACCACTTGTAAATTGACCTTGAACTTTTGTACAAGCTGCAGCAATGTGAACAGGTGCTGCAATATATCCAATTCTCCAACCTGTCATAGCCCAAGCTTTAGAAACACCGTTAATCGTGATTACTTGGTCTTTTACATTTTCGAATTGCGCTAAACTTTCGTGTTTACCTACGAAATTGATGTGTTCGTAAATTTCATCACTAATAGCAGCGATATTTGGGTATTTCGCCAAGGTATCGGCGATATCTTTCAATTCTTCTTTACTGTAAACAGAACCTGTTGGGTTACAGGGTGTAGAGAACATCATCAATTTTGTTTTTGAAGTGATGTGCTCTTCCAATTGTTTTCCAGTGATTTTAAAATCAGCATCGATATCTGCACTTACGATTACTGGAACACCACCTGCAACTTTTACGATTTCTACATAAGAAACCCAGTAAGGAGCGGGGATAACAACTTCGTCTCCAGGATTAATCAAGGCCATAATTACATTGGCGATAGATTGTTTAGCTCCTGTAGAAACTACTATTTGGTTCTTTTCGAATGATAATCCATTGTCGCGCTTGAATTTATCGCAAATCGCTTGTAATAAATCATCGTAACCTGGTACCGGAGTATACTTTGTGTAGTTTTGCTCCATACCTTCAACGGCGGCAGCTTTAATGAAATCAGGCGTGTTGAAGTCTGGTTCACCTAAGCTCAGTGAAATCACATCCTTACCTTCGGCCTTTAATTCTCTACTTTTACGTGACATAGCGATGGTTGCAGATTCTTCCATAGCTAATAGTCTATCCGATAAATTTATCATTTCGATGTATTTTAAAAATGCAAATCTAAAAAATAAGTGTTGTAAAAAAGTATTAGAAGAGTATAGTTTTGTACCCTAAGGTAAAAAAGCTATAAATCTCACTTTCTAGGGGTGTAATCTTGGTTAAAATGAAGGTGATTTAAGGCATTTTTAACAGGAACTGGAAAAAAATAAAATCTTCTGTTACTTTAGCAGAAATTACAGTTATTATCTAAAACAATATATGGAAGCTTTTATCCCTTTTTTAATTGCCCTTTTAGCAGCCGCTGGAATGGTTGTAGTGGTGTACCTCTTTTTAAAGAAATCTGGTGAACGAGAAATTAGATTGTTGAATCTTGAATTGAAAAAGGAAAGACAAGAACATTTCTTGCCTTCTAAAATAGAAGCCTATCAACGTGCTGTATTGTTATTAGAGCGTATTTCTCCTAATAATTTAGTGATGCGTTTGCATAATCCTGGGTTGCCTGCTAAGGCATTGCAAAGCAAGTTTTTAGAATCTGTACGCGAAGAGTTTGATCATAACGTGGCGCAACAAATTTTTATTACTACCAAAGCCTGGGAGATGGTGAAGGATAGCAAGGAAGAATGTATTAAGATTATTAATATAGCAGGACAAAACCTTCCTGAAACAGCTACAGGAATGGATTTAAGTGCGAAGATTTTAGAATTGGTTGCTGAGATAGGAGAGTTGCCAACAGATATTACCATTAAATACCTCAAGGACGAATTACAAGCGAACTTCTAAATGTTTTTTTGTGTTAAAAAGGAGTTAGGTCTTCAAGGAAGAATGAATAATTCCGTATCTTTATAACATGCGATATTTAACACTTATTTTTAGCTTAGTTGTAGGATTAACGGTTTGGGGACAAACTGAAAGTGATACTACGCAAACTGAGTCTACAGCAAAAGATAGTACAGAACATTTGGTACAACTTTCTGGTATTGTTGTTTCATGGGATAGTTTGGAAAACATAGCCTACGCGGCAGTTTATAATAAAACCACAGATAGAGGAGTAATCTCTGATTACTATGGATATTTTAGTATGGTTTCGAGACCCGGGGATACTTTATTGTTCTCCGTATACGGTTTTAAAACATCCGCTTACATTGTTCCGGATACCTTAAAAATGGAGAACTATAATATGATACATATTATGCATCCAGATACCTTAGAGTTTGAACAAGTTGATATTTATCCTTGGCCTTCCCGTGAAGATTTTGCCCGTGCTTTTGTAGAAATGGATCCTTATGATGATGCCTTGAAAAAAGCACAGCGACAATTATCTGGTGAAGCTTTGGCATTTGTAGCTGCTAAATTACCCACGGATGCAGGTTTGAGTTATAACATAGAGCAGCAAGCACAGCAAACAAGATTGTATAGAGATATGGGGATGGCCCAACCGAATAACTTGTTGAACCCTGTAGCATGGAGCAATTTTATTAAAGCTTGGAAAGCAGGAGAGCTACAAAGAGAGTAATAGAATATTAATGAAAATAGAAGAGTGTAAATCGAGAGGTTTGCACTTTTTTTTGACCTGGACTTTGGTAGAAATTTCCGTGAAAGATAGGAGCGATAGCTTTACCTGTTTGAAGACTATTGAATACGGCAGACAAGAAAGCGACCTTGTGAAGCTTAATTGTTGATGGTATGAAAAGGATGAATAAGGTGAACTAAAGTGGATAGCTTGCCCCCAAACGGTGTTTGGG
>NZ_JBVCPV010000067.1:0-14049 GCF_057456495.1 Lishizhenia sp.
CCATCTTAACTGAAGCGATGTTCGATCTTCCATCGAAGAATGAATCTGAGTTTAAAGTAACGCTTGATTACGCGCAAAAACAATTTGCAAAATCTAAAATGGCCAAGCTCAAAGTAGCCTAAGCTAATTTTATAATCATATTGGAAGGACTGTCTGAAAAGATGGTCCTTTTTCTTTATACACCTATAGGTCTAGATTTCCAGAATCATCTTTTTTTGAATTTTAGTAGGCAAATGGCCGGGTCTTCCGCTAAAGTTTACGTGCACAAAGGTGTTTTTAAAGGCTTCTTCTTTTAGCTTCTTTAGTCGCTAAAAACACAGCTTAAAAACTACATTTCTGCCACGCAAAGCTATCACTCCACCCCCTGTTTGAAAACACTCCCTACTCGTGCTCTAACTCCAACTCACTCTAACTTACTCCACCAAGCCTTCAATCTCATCTTTTGCAACTACACCAAATCCCGAGTTTCTCCATTGCTTGTGCATCTCCCCATCTTTTACTAACACAAATGTAGGGTAGCTAGAGGTTATTCGACTATAAAATGAATAAGCCGATGTTGTATCCACGGTGTACATTCCCTCTGCAGCTTCTCGGTACAACTCTAAATCTGCAATATCATCAGACAACACAACTTGTCTTATAGCTAATTCTGGAGTCCTTTCTTTTAGCTGTTTCAAGGTACTTGTTGCTTCAAAACAGTACGGACAACCTGGAATGGATATCATCAATAACCCATTTTGAAAACCATCTATTGTTTTTTCTTTTTGCATTTCTACACCAGCACCGGAAATATCTCCGTCATAAATAGGATAGCTAATAAAATGGAAAACGGCCGCTGTAGTAGACAACAGAAAAAACAAAACGGGGAAAACAAATCGCTCTCCTTTTTTCTGAGTTCTGCGCATATCCGTTATATAGTAAATGGGTAAAATCCATAATAAAATATAAATCCACCACTTACTCAAAGTCCATGACCAATTAGAATCTAACAGATACGCGGAAATAGCCTCACTGTAAAACGCCAATAAAGCAACAGGAAGCAAAAGTATATACTTAAGAAATTTCATCAGTCTATGATTTCGATATTGAAGTCTGGAGTGAAGGCCAATTTACCATCAATTTTTTCTTCACTTCCCGGTTTTTGTAAACCTTTAATTTTTGTTGTCTTTCCTTTCTGAATCAAATCCACCACCTGTTTATTGGTCAACTTCTTATTTAAGAATTGGAATGGCAAAACAAATTTACACCCTGCCTTAAATTCAGCACAACCATAGGCTTTTTTACCCGTAAGTATGCTTCCCTTATTACACTTTGGGCATTTCAATTCTTCTATACTTACCTTTTTCTTTGGAGCAGCTTTTTTCTTAGACTTCTTCTTTTGTGCTGCCAACTCTTCATCTGTAAGTATGGTTATGGCCTGATCAGCTTTTCTAAACATTACCTCATTGGTAATCCCCACAACCATTTCAATCAACTCCTTTTTAAAGTCTTCAGAACTGTATTCTCCTTTCTCAATCAAACGCAATTTCTTCTCCCAGTCACCGGTAAGTTCAGGAGATTTTAAAGTTTCATTGTGTATGGTATTGATCAGGTCTATCCCTGTTTGCGTGGCTACAATATTCTTTCGCTGACGCGCAATGTATCTTCTTCTAAAAAGTGTTTCTATAATGTTGGCACGTGTAGATGGTCTACCTATACCATTGTCCTTCATCAGTTCTCGGGCCTCTTCATCGTCTACATTCTTACCTGCCGTTTCCATAGAACGCAGTAAGGTTGCTTCCGTATAGTACTTGGGCGGTGAGGTTTGCTTTTGATCAACCCTAGGTTCATGCGGACCACTTTCACCTTCCTCAAAAACTGGCATTAGGTTCTCATCATCCTTTTTCTTGGCTTTATCGCCAGCATAGACTACTCTCCAACCCGGTTTAAGAATCTGTTTACCCGTTGTTTTAAACTCCAGTTTTAACACTTCTCCCAACACTGTAGTGTTACTCACAATACAGTCAGGATAGAACACGCTAATAAAGCGTTTAGCTACCAAATCGTATATTTTTCCTTCTTCGGGCGACACACCACTTGGCACCACTCCAGTAGGAATAATAGCGTGGTGATCTGTTACTTTCTTATCGTTAAAAACATTCTTCGATTTTGGAATCGGTTTTTCCAATAAAGGCCCTGTTAGTTTTGAGTAATACTCCATTTTCTGCAGTATCCCCGGAACTTTAGGATGTATATCTTCAGAAAGGTAAGTTGTATCAACCCTTGGATAGGTTACAAACTTCTTTTCGTAAAGTCCTTGAATATATTTCAGCGTTAGATCTGCAGAATAACCAAACTTTTTGTTGGCTTCTACCTGCAGAGCTGTTAAGTCAAACAATTTGGGCGGAGATTCTTTTCCTTCCTTTTGTTCGAAACTTGTTATGGTAAATTCGGCTTCTTTAATCTTTTCTAAAGCATAATTGGCCTTTTCTACCTTTTGTATTTTACCCAAAACACTGTTGAACTCCGTATCTCTATATACTGTTCTTAATTCCCAGTAGTCTTGCGGTTTAAAATTTTGTATCTCTAGTGTGCGATCTACAATCATTGCCAAAGTTGGGGTTTGCACCCTACCAATAGACAACACTTGTTTTTGTTGACCGTATTTCAACGTGAACAAACGCGTAGAATTAATACCCAACAACCAATCTCCTATTGCTCGTGAAGAACCTGCAGCATACAGATTGTTGTAATCATTAGCGTCTTTTAACTTCTCAAAACCTTCTTTAATCGCCTCTTCGGTCAAAGAAGAAATCCACAAACGCTTTACGGGAACCTTACATTTTGCTAAATGCAATACCCAACGTTGTATCACCTCTCCCTCCTGGCCGGCATCACCACAGTTTATAACTTCATCACAATTTTGTACGAGTCTCGAGATTATGGAGAATTGTTTCTTTACTCCACTATCTTCCATCACTTTGATACCAAAACGAGATGGAACCATGGGTAAATCCATGATGTTCCACCAACGCCAACGCTCTACATAGTCGCGCGGTTCTTTTAGCGTACACAAATGCCCAAAGGTCCAGGTTACTTGATAACCATTTCCTTCGTAATAACCGTCATTACGCTTTTTAGCGCCTAAAATTTCGGCTATATCTTTTGCTACACTAGGTTTCTCCGCTATGCAAACTTTCATAGAGTACGTTAAGCTTAGGCTTTGGTATATTTTCTAACTACAAAATCGTAAATATCTTTCTCATCTTTTTGATGGGTCATGATTACTTCATCCTTCCATTGAGAATAATCTACTTCTGGAAAGAAAGCATGAGCATCAAAACTTTCAGCGATGTTGGTGATGTACATTTCATCTACCACATCTTTTTCTAAGGCCAACTTATAAATTTCAGCTCCACCTATAACAAAGAAAACCCTATCGTCATTCAATGCTTTGTAATGTGCAATAGCATCTTCCAAAGTATTAAAAACCGTTGCTCCTTCAAGTTCTAATCCTTTTGTACGGGTCAAAACAGCATTTTCTCTACCGGGTAAAGGACGATATTTTTCAGGTATTGAATCCCAGTTCTTTCTACCCATCAAAACTACTTGACCTTTGGTTGAATCTTTAAAAAACTGCATGTCTTTGGGAAGGTGCCAAATCAGATCATTGTCTTTTCCAATTTCTCTGTTTTCGCCCATCGCTACGATAAGTGCTATCTTCATAAATCAGGTATTATACTGCTACAGGAGCTTTAATGTGTGGATGTGGTTCGTAATTTAACAATTCAAAATCTTCGAATTTGAAAGAGAAAATGTCTTTCACATCAGGATTTATTTTCATTGTCGGTAAAGGCCTAAAGTCTCTTGACAATTGCAACTCCGTTTGCTCGAAGTGATTTGAATACAAGTGAGCATCACCAAAAGTGTGAATAAACTCTCCTGCTTCTAACCCACAAACTTGTGCTAACATCATTGTAAACAAGGCATAACTCGCAATATTAAAAGGTACTCCTAAAAATACATCTGCAGAACGTTGATACAACTGACAGCTCAATTTACCATCTGCTACATAAAATTGGAACAAACAATGACAAGGAGGTAAAGCCATGTTTTCAACATCAGCTACATTCCATGCACTTACCAATAAACGTCTAGAGTTAGGATTGTTTTTAATTTGATCGACCAATTGTGTGATTTGATCTATTGTCTCACCATTCTTTCCTGGCCAAGACCTCCATTGATGACCGTATACCGGACCTAAATCACCATTTTCATCCGCCCATTCATCCCAAATAGATACACCATTGTCTTTCAGGTATTTGATATTTGTATCACCTGAAATAAACCACAACAATTCATGAATAATAGAACGAAGGTGTAATTTCTTCGTAGTTACACATGGGAAACCTTCTGATAAATCAAATCTCATTTGGTAACCAAAAACTGAACGTGTTCCGGTTCCAGTTCTATCTCCTTTATCGGTTCCGTTTTCTAAAATATGCTGAAGTAAATCGTGATATTGCTGCATCTCTTTCTGTATTAAGCTATTGCCCATCCACCAAGAATTTGGGGATATAAATCGGCGTAAATCCGGTTTAAAAATAGTGAAAATAGCCGTTCAAATTTTGAGTGAATATGAACAGGAAAAGACAGTTTTCAACAATCCACGCTCTCTTTTTAAAAACGAAAAAGTACTAAAACCTTAATTGAAATATCATGATAGCTTCTATCTATGGTGATAAGGTTCATTCCTCAAGATAGTCATAGCCCTGTAGACCTGCTCCAAAAAGAACATGCGCACCATTTGGTGTGAAAAAGTCATTTTACTCAAGGAGATTTTACCATTTGCTTTGGCATACATATCTGATGAAAAACCATAAGGCCCACCTATTACAAAAACTAAACCGTGTCCACCTTGATTAAATTTCTGCTGCAAGAAATCTGCATATTGTTCTGAGCTAAAAGTTTTACCTCCTTCATCCAACAAGAAAATTGTTTCGCCCGGATTGATTTTGGAAAGGATCATCTCCCCTTCGGCCTGCTTAATCTGATCTTCTGTAAGTTTCTTTGCATTTTTTACATCCGGCAACTCAATGCGCTCAACAGGTAGATAATGTTTCAAACGTTTTAAATATTCGTTTTCTCCCTCTACTAAAAACGACTTTGAAGTTTTACCTACACAGATTAATTTTATTTTCATCGAACTTTGTATTTATTGAACAAAAGTAACATCTTTGAAAAACTTTACGACCTTATTACTATGGGCATAATTATTGCAATTCTGCAATAAAACGAGACGGAGAGAATGAAGTTATTACTTACTGTATTAACCACAATTATTTTAAGTGCAGGCATTACGGGAGATATCCCCTATGATGTTCTTGCGAAAAATTTTAGCTCTCAACAAGCCGGTGAAATCATAAAATTAGGGAAAGAAAAAATTGCCATAACCGTAAATGGAAAGACTGGAGTATATAGTCACCAACAAGGCGAACTCGTACTCAACAATTTCTTTAAGGCGCACCCTGCAAAATCATTCAAGTTTATTTTCAAGGGCAAGAAGCACGGCAACAGCTCTTATGCTATCGGCACCTATGTCTCAGATAAAAGCAGCTACAGAATCACCCTTCAATTCAAATTGAATTCACAGAAGACCTATCTCATTGAACGATTAACGATAGAGAAGGAATAGGAAGAGTTGAAGGAGTTTGACTCTTTTTTTTCTGATTCATACTTTGATTAGTCGCATGTTTGCCAATAAGTAAACTAAGCGCTACAAAAGGCTTTCTGAAAAAAAACCACCTTAATCTCCCTACTATTTTACCTAACAAATATCCAATCCATCGAAAAAGACCTACAAAATCCAAGTCTCATACATTAGAAACCTATCCACAACACCTACAAACAAAGAGATTATAGCTTTGGCAAACATGCGACTAATCAATAGTACCACAACATTCACCTACTCAAAATCCCAAGTACAAAAAAGTCCGTACACTAAAAGCATACGGACTTTAATATTTTCAACAAAGACTTGATTAAGCCTCAGCTCCTTCAAATGGAACTATAGATACGTAAGATCTATTGTTTTTCTTTTTTCTAAATTCAACTACACCGTCAACTAACGCGTATAATGTATGGTCTTTACCAATACCTACGTTGTTACCAGGGTGGTGCGCTGTTCCTCTTTGACGAACGATGATGTTACCAGCGATTGCTGCTTGTCCTCCAAAAATCTTAACTCCTAATCGTTTCGATTCTGATTCTCTACCGTTCTTCGAACTACCGACTCCTTTTTTATGTGCCATCTTTTTAAGTTTTTATTTCCGACCTGCGGAATTTATTTCTTACTAAGCTTTAATATCTGTAATAGTGATCGCAGTTAAATACTGACGATGACCATTTTTCTTTTTGTAACCTTTTCTTCTTTTCTTTTTGAAGACGATTACTTTATCTCCTTTCAAGTGCTCTTCAACTTTCGCTGAAACTTTTGCACCTTCTATAGCTGGGGCGCCAATGTTTACAGTTCCTTTGTCGTCTGTTAACAAAACTCTGTCAAACTCTACAGTTGAACCTTCTTCTGCTTGCAAACGGTGAACATAAACCTTTTGGTCTTTTTGCACCTTAAACTGCTGCCCTGCTATCTCTACAATTGCGTACATAGCTTAATTATTAAATTAATTTCAAAAATCGAGCTGCAAAGATAGGAATTTAAATTCAACCATCAAACTCTTTTTACAGCAATTTTATTGGCTATATAGACACCTGTTAAAATAACTGTCATAGCCAAGACTTGATAAATGGTAATTCTTTCTCCATCAAGCATACCAAACAACACCGCTACCATTGGAATAAAGTAAGTTACACTACTTGCAAACAAAGCTGTGGAGTTGGCTATCAATTGGTTAAAAATAATTACTGCCAAGGCTGTTCCAACCAAAGATAATATCGAAATATATCCTAATCCACTTAAAGCATGAGGGTTATTAATTATTGTATCTTGAACACCATAATACCACCCTAAAATCAAGGCTGGTAACAAAGTAAATAAGAATGCCATACTGGTAATGGCAAATGGCTTCATTCCCTGTAGATTGTTTTTAATTGTGTTTACCGAGGTAGCATAACACAAAGTCGCTAAAACGATAGCCATAATGTGCCACCAAGATCCGGAACTACTTAAATCGGCTCCCGCCATCATTAACCAAACAATCCCAATGGCTCCAATTACAACTCCAACCACTTGAAGTCGGTTTAAACGTTGTTGGAATACTATCATACCTATCAATAAGGTGAAAATTGGAGTAAAACTATTCAACATCCCTGCGTAACCTGATGAAAGTTCCGTTTCTGCATACGTAAACATAAATGCTGGAATAAAGTTCCCTAAAAACCCTACTATCATAATGCTTAGTACGGTTTTTAAATTCTTTATCTTCGATAAATGTTGAATTGCAAACGGACCTAAAGCAAGTCCTGCCAGAGCCATGCGAAGTGCTCCTACCTGTGTATTGGAAAAAATCTCATCACCGGATGCTTTGTCTATCATTCCTCTTTTCATAAGAATAAAGGATGAACCCCAAACGCAAGCCAGAAATAAAAGAGTTAACCAGTTTTTTGTTTCTTTTTGCATGGCGCAAAGATAGTCCAACTATCTAGATAGAAGAAAAGCTTTTCTATCACTTCTAGGATTGCTACAAAATATTCTCACATTTTAATTTTTCGAAATAGAAATCCCACAGAAACAAACTAGTTTAAATAACAAATCATTTGTATATTTGTTGAAAATAAAACAAAAATGAAACCCTTCACTATCATCGCTTTACTCGGAATATTCTCCTTAAGTGCTTGTAACGAAACAAGTCCTGAGGCCGAAACTTCCGTTAATTCTGAAGTAATTGAAGAGGAAAAAGTTCATGACCCATCTCTTGTAAATGCCAACGCCAGCATTGATGTTGAGGTAGAGGGTATGATGTGTGTAATGGGATGTGGTTCTGAAATTAGAAAACACCTTTATGCAACACAAGCGGTAAAAAGTGTAAGCTTCGACTTTTTAGAGGGCCGCAAAGCAAATACTGCCACGATACAATATGATGACAGTTCTATCTCTGCTAGTGATTTAATCTCTGCAATTGAAGATATAGAAAGCTCAGATTTCAAAGCAAAAGTTAAAGAAGAGGAAGAATCGCAGACGAACACTTCAGAAGATTTCGAAGGAGAGGAAGAGGAAAGCAGTATTTTAAAAGTAAAAACCAAAAATATCTCCCTCCCTAATCTTACGGAAATTTTGCACCATTTATTCTTCTAAACAACAGAGGGAATTTAATCAAACAATTCTTTCCTTTCTCCACTAATCTTTCTACATTCATCTCATGATTGAGGTGATAAATCCATACACGAAAGAAAAAATAAAAACACTCGCCCTGCACACAGACGCAGAGGTAGAACAAAAAATCTTACAAGCTCAAAAGGTAAAATCGGCATTGAAGGCTTTTACCCCCTTTGAACGTTCGCAAGCGCTCCATTTTATTGCTCAGGAAATCGAAAAGAGAAAAGATGCGTTTACCGAACTTATAATTCAAGAGGCAGGGAAACCTCGAATCTATGCCGCCGGAGAAGTTGAAAGAGCCATCCAAACCTTCACCATTGCAGCAGAGGAAGCTCTACGCCCACCCCAGGAATTAATGGAATTGGGGCGATCTCTTAAAACAGCTCGTAAAATTGGTGAAATTCGCTACTTTTCTTCTGGAGTTGTATTTGGAATCTCCCCCTTTAATTTCCCTTTAAACCTAGCAGTACACAAAGTAGCTCCTGCAATTGCTACGGGATCCCCAATACTCTTAAAACCATCTTCAAAAACTCCTTTAACGGCAGAACTTTTATTAGAAGTTATTAACGCGAGTAAACTGCCTAAACACAGTGTGCAATTGGTACATTGTTCTCGCGAAAAAGGAAATGAATTAGTGGCCGATGATCGCATTGCCGTGCTTTCATTTACAGGCTCTCCGGCGGTAGGTTGGAAAATGAAACAACAAGCTGGAAAGAAAAAAGTTGTGCTTGAATTAGGAGGAAATGCAGCAGCTATAGTTTGCAAAGATGCCGATATAGAACAAGCTGTGAACAAACTTTTAGTGGGAGCTTGGGCCTATGCAGGTCAGGTTTGTATCCACACGCAGCGCATATATGTGGCAGAAGAAATTCACGAGAAATTCTTGGAACATTTTAAAACAGAAACCCAAAAATTAATCATGGGAAATCCTGCTGATGACAAAACCAACTTTGCTTGCATGATAGATGACAGTAATACACAACGCGTATTATCTTGGATAGAAGAAGCAGAGAACAAAGGTGCTCAACTAGAATTTGGAGGAAAAGTGGAAGACAATATTCTTTTACCTACACTACTCTCTTCTACTGCGAAAGGTATGAAAGTAAGAGACGAAGAGGTTTTTGGTCCTGTTGTATGCATCGAATCCTTTCAAGAATTAAGTGCAGCAATTGAAGAAGTTAATGATAGTAAATGGGGACTTCAAGCTGCAATTTTTACAGATTCTATTTCAAATTTAAATCAAGCATTTAATGACCTCGAAGTTGGAGGAGTAATCCATAACGAAGCCACAACCTTTAGGGTAGATAACATGCCTTATGGAGGTATAAAAGAATCTGGTTTTGGTAGAGAGGGTGTGGCTTATGCCATGCACGATTACTTAGAAGCAAAAATCCTTGTTAAGAACAAATAATTATTTTTCGGGAAGGTAGATAACATCTCCATTGATATGCAGATAACCTACCTTTCCGTCTTTTACAACTTGTACTACCTCATCACTCACCTTGGTAATTAAATCGTATATCGGAGGTATAACTTCTACGCCCTGAGCATTCACCATACCTACTTTTGCACGCTCTAAAGTTTGGAAATACTTTCCGCCACAATTGCTCAACTCTCTGTACCCCGGAAAAGACTGTAGTTCTCCACTCTTGTCAATAAGCGTCCATCCCCCCTCTAGTTTCACCGCTGCGTAGCCATTCACAAAAGGCTTGGCCTCCTCAAACAAGTAATAGAACTGTTTCTTTAATTCGGTATCTATGTAAAAATAAGCTTGATCTTTTACAATCAACAAAAAGCCCAAAGAACAGAAGTTTCCTTCCACGTCATCACACAAAAAAGATAGGTCTTCAAATGGATTATAAACATTTACCTTATAATCTTGCTTTCTCACCCTCATCTTCAAAAACCCATTGCCCAAGTATTCACATGAGTAATTCTCCTCCATGATTACAATTTCATTCTCCTTACTGATCATTGCAATACATTCCCTCATCCCCCTTTGCATAAGCAAACGGACTCCATCCTTTTCCTCTTCAATGTAATCAAACGCCTCTACAACTTCAATCAATTCATCACCCTTAAAAATTTGAACACTGTCCATTTCCCACAGAAAAATCAAACCGCCACTAAGCGCTATACGACCTGCTTTGAATTTTGACTTTTTCTTCGATGCATGACTCTCGTAGTAAACAGATCTCTCTCCCTTCGTCACTATAAAACCATCTCCAGCTTGATCCAATTTCACCTTTTTATGTAAAGGATAACTTTCCAGGAGTTCAAAATCCTTAGAATATAACATTTGCTCCATCCCCGTTTCAATTAAAAAATAACGAGCATTACGCTGTACTTCTCTTACATTAAAGGGGGTTAAAGTATCACCATCTATATGTATCACCGCCATTTTACTCCCTTTCTTGGTTAAGTAATAACTTTCACTTAGCCAAGATTCTGGCTCTGGCATTTCAATGGCTAGCTCTTCACCATTACTCGTGTATAGGTACATGCGTCTTCTCTTACGGAAATAATATTCATCGTAAGGTGTAAACTTCAAATACTTGGTTCCTTCATACAACACCTTCCCTTGCTGATTGATCAAAATTTTATTTCTACCACTATTCATCAATAAATAGTTAGGATTAAACTTACTCGGTGTAAAATTGACATAGGGCAGTTGAGTAAGCTTTGCATCGTAAACTACACTTTCTTTTAAAAATTGATAGACTTTAAACATGGTATCTCCAAACTCCTTCATGCGCGAAATATTAGAATATTCCAAAGGCGTTATAATAGAGTCTTTCTGAATGATTCCGTAATTGCCGTTACGCGCAACAATAGCTTTTCCCTTTGTAAACGGTTGAGCATATGTAAAGGGGTCTGAAAAAACAGCATCACCTTGGGCATTGTAGAAATTGAAGTTTTTCTTCACCTCAACATGGTTTCTGCGTTCCATAAACGCAACATCTTTGATCAAGTCACTTAATCGATCTGTAAAACCATAACCACAGGTATAGTACCTCCAGAATCTACTATCACCATTAAAGGCATTCAATAAAACACCTTCAGGATCCGTCATTTTCACCCCTAACCTATATGGAGCATCTGATTGTAATATGGAAAAATAATCCTGACCATTATCGCTTTTGATAATGCTATAGTTCTCAGGTGTATTGATACGTAAAAACTGTTCCTTCTTATCCCTATAAATCCGTGTAGTGTTGGCATTAAAAACGAACCCTTTATAATCTTCATGATTAATAATGATACTGACTCTTTTATTTTTAGAATAAGAAAAAGGCAAACTATCGTAAGCTCGTGGTTGTGCAAACTGCGGAGCTACCAAAATCGAATCTTGTTGTTTCACTCCCCATTTCACACTATGTATATATACACTATCTGTAGCGGTAATTAAGGATGAATCTAGCGGTTTAAAAACTGTATCACTAAACCACAAAGGTGGAATTTCTAGTTGTGGTTTAAAACTAATATCCATTTCACGTTGATTGGAACCATAACCGTAAACCCTTACTACATTTTCAAACGTTTTAGAACCTATTATTTTATTATCCTGCACATAATATTGCGTCATCCCCTTACCTGAGTACGCCTTAATGAGTGGTAGATTAATTTTAAATTCCTCAAAGGATTTCCCAAGTAAATCTTTTCCATATTTCGTATACAAACGCACCCTACCCTGCAAAAAAGTCTGAAATAATTCATGCTCTTCTAAATAAGTTACACCTTCATAACGAGTGGTCAAAACAGGTCTATATAAACTATCTACAACTCCGTAAAAAGCTTTATTTCTAATTAAGATAAAACCACCTCTCATCGGGAAAAATCCATCCCCCTCTAATTCGCTTATCGTTCTCACCCCATCAGTAATGTTCATCTTTCCATCCTTTACCAGGACATAATTACTTTTATGAAAAGATATATCATCCACCAACTGCCATATACTATCATTTGTATGTTTTACATAGGTAACACTATCTTCAAACCTCAAGATTTCTAGATCAAAAACTTCGGATGTATTATAATCCATCTCCTTTTGTAAAAATCTATTGAGATAGGCGTCAAAGTATAGGTTATAGCCCTTATCCCCGAAGGCAAAAACGATGAAGTTCGGCAACACTTTTTTTACGGTTGGTACTACAGATAGCTCTTTATACAAAAGCGTTTGGGTATTGAACAGAAGAGTTTGGTTCTTACTTCTAAATACAAACCAATTCTCTCCAATTACAGAAGACTGCTCTATACCTGCAAATAGTATTTGTTGATTAGACAGTTGATATAAAGATTCTTCTCCCTGTTTAAACAAGCGAACTACATCCTTACCAAGGATTTCAATCTTATCATAAATCGGTGGAAGTAATTCTTGGTTTTTAAGGTTTACCAAAGCGCATAAATCTCCCTCTCCTTTCGCTACGGCCATGCCATATTTAAATACAGACAATCCTCGATATTGCGGAGCCACAACAATTTCGCCTTTGGCATTAATCACTCCCCATCTTCCATTTTTCAAAATTGGAAATTGACCGAATGCCAAACCACTAAGTAACAATATGGATAAAAAAATCAATCTCATTTAAATGTAATCTTGCATGATTTTCTCCAAGTCTCTATTGCTTTTAAACTTACCTTTTAATGATGTAAACGCAGGTAATTCACTGATTTCACCCTTTCTAAAAGCAGCTAAATCCTTAGCTCCGATAATACTTACATCCCCATATTTTGAAATTGCCATTAACAGCATTTTCGAATCTAAATACAGCGGCAAACTCGTTTTATTCGAAGCTTGTCTTTCGAATACTGCATTGCGATCGTAAACCAATAATTTCACACGATAGTCTTGTGGAGCATATTGAGGAAAGGCCAAAGTAGATACGCTCGCAAAATACTCCGGTACTTTTATAATTTTATCCCAATTGTAAGTTCCAAATCTATTGATACTCGCACCTCTAAAGGTTTTACTCTTGGTTTTATACGCATACAAAAGATTCGTATTCACACCTTCTTCTGCCTCCATTTCCGAAAGAAATACTGGGGCTACCTTCACTTTCTTATATTTAGGATGGTTGGTGTGAATATAATAATCCCCTGCTTCTTCCTCCACATATTTTGGTCGAATCAATTCCGCTTCTAAGGGATTAATTTCATCCAACACCTTCCAAGCGATAACGAGTTGATTGTTCAAACTCTCTATATGACTATACTCCATTTCTAATCCAACATCCAACACTAGATTGTCTTCCTTGGGTTGCGCTTTTGAGCTATCACTTTTTAGGTATTCCCAATTTTCGGTCTCTTCATTTAAAGCATAGAAATTATAGCATTTCGTATCTTGATAGTTGGCCAAATCCACCTCTATTTCTGCTCCCTCTTTAATGTTTAGTTCATTATTATTTTGAGTTGCACCAATTGTAAACATACCTGCAGACTGAAAGTCATAACTCACTCCTGCGCTATCATATTTCATCGGCAAACCAGATACTAAAATATCTACTAAAGAATGGTACTCTTTAAAACTCAATTGAACCTCTCCTTTGATTACTTCTCCTTGCTCATTCACGAGACTATTTGGAGAGATGCGGATTCGACCACCGTTTTCAAGCGTAATTTCTGCACCATTTTCATTAAGAAAATCAAAGCTTTCAGCGGGAATATCTTTAATTTCAAATTCTGAATAACTGAGTGGTCCTGCAGGTTCAACTGCGGTTTCTGTAGCTTGTTCTTGTGTC
>NZ_JBVCPV010000068.1:0-13993 GCF_057456495.1 Lishizhenia sp.
GAGAAGGTGATTCTGACGGCGATTTACCGAGTATGTCTATTGATGAATCACAGGTGAAAGCTGTTCCTTCACAGGAAGAGAGTGAAAAGGAGGCCATTAAGCGAGCGTTAAATGTTTTGAAGGTTAGTCTACAAACTCCAAGAGATAAGGTGGTGGCTGAGTATCAACAGCATAAAATGGAAATGATAGACTTGGTTAATTCTAAGTCGGGAAACATTGCTGAAGTTGCTAAGGAAGAGCTGGTTGCACTTGAAAAAGCCGTTAAGGTTTTGGTAAAGGATGTGAGTGAACAAGAATTGAAACCTGAAATTTACGGAACAAAACATAAAACGGCGAAATCCAATAAGTCGAGCTCAGGAGGAGGTATTAAACCTATCGTTTGGGTGTATGCATTTATTGGAATTCTTGTACTTGGAGGAGGTTATTTCTTAATGTCAAGTGGAATATTTGCCAACGATGATCAAAAGGAATTACAAAAAGCGAAATCTTTGATAGAAGATAGTCGTGATTGGCGTGCGGCAGAACCAGTTTTAACCGAACTACTGGAGAGCTCTGTAGACGAAGAAGCACAAATGTATCTCAATATTGTTAAAACAATGAAAAAGGATGAGGTCGAAGACTTCAAAAACAAATTCATTGAGCATAAAAATAGAGGTGAATTAATTGAAGCTGAACATTACTTTAACCAGTACAATGAAATCGTTCCTATGATTAAGAATGATAATGAGTTGTACGTAGAGTGGTTAAAAGTGAAAGGTAATTTGGATGAAATGAAATTGGCTTTTCAATCTGCTATTGACTCTGCCAAAAAGGAAATTAGTATTGCTGCTTTTGATCAAGCAGAGAGTTACCTGCAAAAAGCCAAATCTATTTATCCAGGTTCTGCTGAGGTTACTCCTTTGAGAAAGGAAATAAAAAATATGAGAATAGCCTATAAAGGTTGTTACAAAAAGATGGCAGAAGCTGACGCCATTGTGATGTTATATGCTCCGGGAGAGTCGGAATATGAAAATGCAAAGAAAATGTACCAGGATATTCTTAATGAATGTCCAAACATTCAAGAAGCTAAGGATAAGTTAAATGCATTGAAATAACGTACTATGAAATATCTATTACTACTATTATTTGGATTTACACTGAGTTGGGGAATCGCACAATCTGAAACAGAGATAATTAAAGAGGCGGTGTCGCTGAAGTCAAAAGCTGATAATGCGTATCAATCGGGCGACTACAGAACTGCACTGTCTTACATCAATCAAGCTATAGGGAAGCTGCAGAGTATCAACAAGCCTGCCCCGAAAGCGATGACGGATTTAAAAGGAAAGATTAATACTGCGATAAGTAATCAAGAAAAAGCTGCAGAAATAAAGAAGAAAAAGCAGGAATACGATGATTACCTCCGTAGAGCCAAATCCAGTATTTCTAATCAAAATTATGATCAGGCGAGAAGTTATTTAAATAGTGCGTTGGATGCCTATTCGAGCGGATATGAAGCTAAACGTTTACTGAACGAACTAGACGAAATAAAAAACAGAAATGAGGCTTCATCCTTAGTAAGTAAGGCAGAGCAAGCATTAAATGATGGTGATAAGCGTGAAGCTTTAAGGTTGTATGAGCAGGCAAAACGATTGAATAGCAATGGTGTTTCTCGATATACTATCCAAGAGATAGAAAACGATATAGAAAACTACGATAGGTTAACAAAGGAAGCTGAAAATCATTATTTCGAGGGTAATTATCAAAGAGCTTTAGAGGCCTTAAATAGAGCAAAGCGATACATGACTTTAGAGAGGGATGATGTTGATTTAAGAGATAGGTCTAACTACAAACTCCACCTGGAAAAAGGGGAAAGTTACATGCGCGATTACAACTACGCTGCTGCGGAAAAAGAATTTGAAACTGCAAGTATTTATGCTCCTTCATCGAAGAGTTCCGAAATCAAAAACAAAATTAATAATGCCCGTTATCAGAAATTCATTGAATCAGCGCGTTACGAGTTTGATAATGATAACATGGAAGCGGCACGAACGGCTATTGAAAAGGCAGAAAACATTAAAAGTCTGGACAGTGAAGGGAGAGAATTAAAGCGAAAAATTTATGAAAAGCTAGAAGATATAGTCTGGGCTTCGAAAGACTACCAGCGTTATTTAAATCTTTATCCGAATGGAAGGTATGTTGCAGAAGCTAAACGCGCATTGTATGTGTTTAATTTTAGTGTGGGTGAATCGAATAGGAAATCGCACAATTATGAAAGAGCGATTAGTTACTATAGAGCAGCTCAAAAATATGCAAGTGCCGAAAAATATGCAGAAATCAATAAAAAAATAGCACAGACACAAAGATGGGAACGTGCTGGAGGTGGCACAGAGCTGGATTTCAACTTTGATTTACCACTTGGTTTTGCAGCTACTTCTTTAACCACTTACGATCTATACAACTTCAGCTACTTAGTGGAAGATGAAATTGGGTCAACAAACTATATCGGTGATACTGGAATGGGTTATACCAAACATTCTAAAACATCTGTGTTTACACCTATATCTTTTGGTGTGGATTTGAATACTCCAATACGTATTCCCTCTGTACCTCCATTAAGAGTTTATGCAGGTCTTAATTTCACTTCTTACTCTGTGTTTAACCTTAACCAAATTGAAGCAGTTCAAGACTATGAGATTTATAATGAAGGAGATGTTTATGAACCTACCGGTGAAACAATAGTGGATAGAGATACGCTTTATTTTGGACTGTATAGAAATGGAACCAAGTTTACACAGTTTTCAGGGAAATTAGGAGTAACTCTATTAGATTTTCTTACGGTATATGTTCCTTTTCAAAAGCTTGCGCTCAATGTACAGCCAGGTTTACCTTGTTTAGAATGTTCAGAAGAAGAGGTACAAGTTGGTCAATTTGGTGTAGGGTTAGGGGTGAAACTAGAATATACTACGAGTTATTTTACCTTCTCTGCATTCTGGGAAAATTGGAATAAAAACTTCAACAAAAGCTTAACGAATAACGTGATGTTTGATGGAAGTACTGCAGGTTTAGGGATGTTTAGTCCTAATGCTTTTTCTAGAAATTTAGGAGTCCAAATGGCCTACAGGATCAACAGTGACTTTAGTTTTGGATTGAGGTATGAAAACCCAGTGGTGAGAGGAGAATTTAGAGGAGACGGTTTTGTTAACAAGGAGGTGCATAGCTTCTCTCAACATCTTATTAGAGCACGATTAACTTATAATATTTCCCTTTAATTATGGCACAGATGAAAATAAAACTACTACTTGCATCTATGGCTTTAAGTCTGGGTGTAACGGCTCAAACAACTTTTGGAAACGACCTTATGCGCAGACCTATTAGTGCGCGTGCAGCGGGCTTAGGAAATGCTTATACAGCTGTGGTAAATGATGCTTCGGCAATGTATTGGAACCCTGGTGCTTTGGGAATGTTGCGTTATTCTTCCATTAATATTTCAGGTTGGATGGGTAAGAATTTAACTTCTTTATCTGAAACTAGCTACGGTTCTGTGTATGGGTTTGAAGATGCTACGGTTGAATCGAAGATGAAATTTGGATTCAACGAATTTTCTGTGGCCGTTCCTATTCCTTTTGATACTTATTCTGACTTCTACGTTGTTCCGAGTTTTTCCAGAAGAGAATCAGCAAATGTGGGTGCTTTTGAGGAACTATGGACTATTGAAAGACAGGATGATAATTTTACGACAGCCACGGAGACGATACAATTTGTGCAAGGTGGAGGAAGAAAAGAAACTTCTTTCGGTTTGGGGTTTGGAATTGGTGAAAATATAGGGCTTGGTTTTACATATAATGTTTACGGTGGAGAGTTAGATTATTACATGAATCAAAAGTTTGAATATGGATTCGAAAGTAGTGAAGATGAATTTACTGAGGCTTATATGTATAGCGGTGCATATTATTCATTCGGTTTTAGGGCCTCAACACAAGACGCCTCAGACAGTGAGTTTGATTTATACGAAGACTACGGTGAAGGTGTTGATTTCGGATTTACATTGACTTTCCCGCATCAACGTCAAACAATGTATACCAATGACCTACAGGGTGAGATGACCGTTTTTACAACGGAGCCGGCTAGAATTACTAGTGGATTGGCTTTTCGTTTGACAGACAACCTGTGGTGTTTAGATATGAGTTATGTAGATTACTCCAATGATTTTACAGTCTATAAACAAGGTCCAATGGGACATATGGTTGCTCCAAATAGTAATAGTTTCGATAATATGTTAACGCTTTCTATGGGGTATGAATATTATAAGATGTTTAGATTGGGGTTAATGGGGAGAAACTATCAATATAGAGACGAGGACGGTTTTCAACCTTGGACGGCTACCATAACAACAGGGTTTACTGCTAATTTTTCTGAGACTGTAGTGTGGGATGTAACAGGTCAATTCGAAATCTTTAACCGAGAAGAATTCATCGATTACGGAGATGGAGAAACCTTAGATTATAAAGGAGCGGTTTTTAATCTTTTTTCAACATTGAGAATTATTATTCCTTACTAGGTTATTATAAATAATAAGCCTTGCTCTGGTTTAAGTCACTAATAGCTTTAAGTACGTTGTAGGGTAAAGTATAAGCACTATTAGAGAAATAGCGGTATTGAGAATCTGAACTACTATAGGTGCCAAAACTATCGTAAAAGCTATCGAAAGTGCTTTTTGGTATGATCAGTTCTTCTTCTAATTTTTTAAGTTTTCCTAAAACATCATCGGTGCTGTATGGAACATTAGGGAATTGAACAAAAGCATAGTAGGAGGTTCTTTTTTTCGGTTGGTAGTATAAAAAACCTTTGGTGTAATTGTACCCGCCTCCACTGTAGCTTCCTTCCACAGTGTTGTCTATGAGTTGATAGTTGATTTCCTTTGTTACGAAAAGCATATTCGTAAAGCTGGTAGATTTTAAAGAAAGTTTTACTTTGTTCGTTCCATTAAGGCTACTTTGTGTAAAGCTATTCGCTCTCAATTCATTGGTGAGAGAGTCTTTTACAACAAAATTGTAATCCACCAAACGGCTTAATGTTCCAGTTTGGATATACGGTTGAAAATATTCTTTTTCAAAACTTTGTTCCATTTCTATATCTGCATGCAGCAAGGTCGTATAATAGTAATAGTGGACGTTTTCATCGTAATTTGTATACTGTGTACCATGCCATAGCAATTCGTCTCCATTACCACCTAAGAATACATTGCTGTAATGAATTCCTTTACGAAAAGATAGACTTTGTTTGCCATAACTATTTTTCACCCTAACATTCGTAACATAACTATTAAATTGTTGGGCGTTTTGTGAGTTAAAGGAGATGGTGGATTTATCAATTTTGTTGACAACATATTCACTCGGAATAGTGAATATCATGTATTTATTTCCATAGTAAACAAAGTAGCTTTTTTCTGAACTACTTGTGGTGAGCTTAGCCCTTTCAATGATATACACTCTTCCTTCTTTCAGTTTACCCAGTTTTGCAAGTGTACTTCTAATGGCGGGTTCGTAACGCTCCATTTCTTTTTCCTTGGCCAGTTTGGCTGCAGCTTCTTTTTGTAAAGCAGCTCTTTCAAGTTGTTGTTGCTTTTTGTCAGCAAGTTCTTTTTTTCGAGCGGCTGCAGCTGCTTTGTCTTTGGCTTCTTGGTCTATTGCAGCGTTAATTTTACTGCGGAGTGAAATCATTTCTCCAGGTATATCCATTCCTTCTTTTTTTATGAGAGAAATGGCATTGTTTATTTTGGTTTGCGCAGATCTGTAATTGCCATTATTATATTCAGTTTGCGCTTGGTTTTTGAGTTCCACAGCCTTTAATAAATTAGATTGTGCCTGAACCTGAAAAACGAGAATTAAGGAAAGTAGTAGTAAGAAAAAAGTCTTGGGCATTTTGGAGTGTAGTTAATGCGGTGAAAAATTTATAGTGACCTCAGAGGGGGTAAGTACGGTTATTTCTTCGTACGTCGTAAGGATGTCATTATCTTTTATATTATTGGCTGTAACAAATGGGATTCGAACGTTTCCTACCCAGCGATAATCTGAATAAGTATAGGTGTAAACTTCATTTTTAGCGCTCGTCATTTGATATTCTTCCCCCACTAATAAATTAGTTTGTTTGTTGATCCAAATTTGGGTTTCGTTAGGGATGCGTTTTCCTTTACTGTACAAAGAGTCTCTTTTTACCTTTAGTTTGTAACACTCCTGATTGTTGAAATATTCAGTACCTACATAAGTTATTTTTGTACCTTTCTCCTTGTAGTCAACGTAAGGGTTAAGTCCATCTTTCGATCTTATTTTTTGGTTTTTTTGTTCATCTTCTTCAGAGTATTTAATTCCGTCAACGGAGCTCATCTTGTACCATGATTTATATCCATCATAAGCGAAGGTGTATTTAAAATCATAATCTCCAGAACTTGTCTCAGAAGTAATAATGTAATTACCATTTTTGAGGTGAGTCATTTCGAGAATTACGATTATACCGTTAGATTCTGACTTCCACTTCCTGTTCAATCCATAAATATTATTCCAGGCAGCAGTACCGCCGGTTGCATCTATATATTTGTCTATAATAAGCTGTGCAGAATCTGTGTATGATGTGTTTTTCTTCGGGCTTGTTTTAATAGCTGTAGGCTCACGTTTATCGCTTTGTACCGTTGTAGATTTTTGTTTGTCCAGCTCAGTTTTGATCTTCTCTTTTAGATCGAGTACACGTGAGGGAGCATCCATTTCAAGTCCTTCCAGAATGGATATAGCATTGTTTATCTTAACGAATGCTTTTTTGTATTGCTTTTGCTCGTACAGTGTTTGTGCTTCGTTTGTTAAATCGAGCACGTCACTTACTGAACCTTGCGCAAAAAGGTTGAAGGCCAAAAACAATGGCAGAACGAGGAGAATTAATTTCTGTATCATATTTTACCACATTGTATCACCAAATCCACCAAAGTCGTCTTCAGCAGGTGCTTCCTTCAAACCGGCAGCGATTAATTCATCATCACTATAGTAGCTTTCTAATTCAGAAACTGTAAAGTGATTGGCCAATTCTTCAAGGTTAAAATGGTCTTGTAATTCGTACAATTCAAAGCCTGCATTTACCAATTCACCACAATCAAAGCCTGCATCTACTAATTCGTCACAACTGTAGTAACCCTCTTTCAATTCAGAGGCATCATAACCTCCCTCTTTACATTCTGATGCCGAATAACTTCCATTCAACTCATCTGCGTTATAAATCCCATGTAGTTCTCTTGCTTCATAAGAACCATGAATCTCATCTGCTGCATAAATATCATGAATTTCATTGGCTTCATAATGTCCGTGTATCTCCGAACCATCGTAAACCCCATGAATTTCTTCAGCTGTGTATACTCCATGAATATCTTCGGCCGTATAAGTTCCATGAATCTCACTAGGCTCGTATTGTCCGTGAATGTCCTCAGCCGTGTAATATCCGTGAATTTCATCCGGTGTGTATGTCCCGTGAATTTCTTCGGCAGTGTAATACCCATGAATTTCTTCGGCAGTATAAACCCCGTGAATTTCATCAGCACTGTATACGCCATGTATTTCCTCAGCTGTGTATACGCCATGAATCTCGTCAGCAGTAAATACTTGCTGACCAACAGTTGATGAAAATGCGGTATCGGTTCCTCCACTTCCATCATACATTTCTTGGGCTTCGTATACACCGTGCATCTCTTCAACGCTGTAAACATCTTTTAAATCCACGGAATTGTATACTCCGTGTAATTCTTCAGCGCTAAAGGTACCATGCATTTCCTCAGCGGTATAAACAGGAGCTTCGCCTCCTAAACCAGACATGTCTAAAGGTCCGCCTTGCCCACCTGAACCTAAATAAAGTTCTTCAACACTGTAGGCACCTTTCATTTCATCTGCAGTGTAAACACCGTGTAAATCTATGGCGGTATATACGCCATGTAATTCATCTGCGGTATATACTCCGTGAATATCTTCCGCCTTATAACCGTATCCTTGCGGTCCTCCGGGATAAATATCTTCGGCGGTGTAGACTCCATGAATATCTTCGGCAGTATAAACTCCGTAAATGTCTACGGCTCTAAATACTCCGTGAATATCTTGAGCACTATATACGCCGTGAATTTCCTCAGGAGTATAGATTGGTCCGTTTAATGAATAAATGTCTTCAGCAGTGTAAACCCCGTGAATTTCTTCAGCAGTATAAGACCCGTGTATGTCTTCAGCGGAGTAAACCCCATGTATTTCTGCAGGTGAGTATACTCCGTGTATTTCATGTGCCATATACACCCCGTGAATATCCATAGCTTGATAAACTCCATGAATGTCTTGGGCAAAATACACCCCATGAATATCTTCAGCCTTGTAGACTCCGTATATTTCATTTGCTGAATAATGACCGTAAATCTCATCTGCGGTGTAGTATCCGTATATTTCATCGGCAGGATAAACGCCATGGATATCTTCTCCAGAGTAAACTCCGTGAATATCTGCAGCTGAGTATACCCCGTGAATTTCCTCTGGGGTATAGACTCCATAAATATCTTCTGCTTTATAGACGCCATAAATTTCAGCTGGTGAATAGACGCCATGAATCATATCGGCAGAATAGCCTCCCTCGTAAATTTCTTTTGGGGTGTAAACTCCATGTATATCTTCAGCAGTATACACTCCAACAATTTCATGGGCTTCGTACACCCCATGAATATCTCTTGCTTCGTAAACTCCGTGTATATCGTGAGCTCTGTATACTCCATGAATTTCTTCAGAGCGATATATCGGGTAGATATCCTCAGCTGAGTACACCCCATAAATGTCTTCAGCAGAGTAAGTTCCATGAATGTCTTCAGCTGTATACACTCCATGAATCTCTGCGGGAGAATAGTATCTATATATTTCTTCGGCACTAAAAACTCCGTGAATATCCTCTGCCGTATAAACTCCGTGAATTTCTTCTGGAGAATAGACCCCATGAATATCCTCGGCTGAGTATACTCCGTGTATGTCTTCGGCGGTGTAAACTCTATGAATTTCAGCCGCTGGATAGAATCCATGTATATCCTCGGCAGAATAGATGCCGTATATTTCTTTAGCAGAGTATACCCCGTGTATATCCTCAGCGGTATAAACTCCGTGAATTTCTGCAGGAGAATATTCTCTGTGAATTTCGTCAGCCGAATAAACTCCATGTATTTCCTCTGGTGTATAAACTCCATGTATATCCTCGGAAGAGTAAATGCCATGAATTTCATCTGCGGTATAAACTCCATGAATATCACTTGCTGAATACGAACGGTGAATTTCTTCAGCAGTGTAAACCCCGTGAATTTCATCTGCGGCGTAAATCCCGTGTATCTCATCGGCTTGATAGATCCCATGAATTTCCTCAGGAGTGTATATTCCATGTATTTCTTCTGGACTATATGCTTTGTGAATTTCTTCGGCAGAGTATACCCCGTGAATCTCTTCAGCGGTGTATACCCCTTGGATATCTTCGGCGGAGTAAACCCCATGAATTTCCTCAGGGGTGTATACCCCATGAATTTCTTGAGGGCTAAATGATCTGTATATTTCTTCTGGTGAGTATACTCCATGCAGTTCTTCGGCTGAGAATATGCCGTGTAAACTATCCGCTTTATAAACCCCATGGATTTCCTCAGGTGTGTAAACCCCATGAATTTCTTCCGGACTATATGCTCTGTGAATCTCATCTGCGGAATAAACACCATGCAGTTCTTGTGCGCTGTAAATACCGTGTAATTCTTCAGCTTTGTACACCCCATGTAATTCGCTTGCAGAGAAAACACCATGCATTTCGGCTACAGATAGACTGCCTTTTAATTCACTGGCTTCGAAAACGCTGTGTAATTCCTCTACACTGTAGGCTTGGGCTAGATCTTCTACACTGTATACATCTTTAAGTTCAGCTGCACTATGACTTGTACGTAATTCTTCAACAGAATAAGTACCATGGAGTTCTTCTGGAGAATAAACGCCTTTAACCTCAGTACCGTCAACTTCCCCATGTATCTCGCTAGCATCAAAAGATGGTTTTAGTTCATCCAGCGAATACGCGGTTCGTAATTCTGTGAAAGAATAGTGATTTCTTAACTCCTCAACAGTGTAAATATCTTTAAGATCACTCACTGAGTATCCGTTCTGCTTCATTTCTAAAATAGATGCAGTACCCGTATTGGTTCTAGTAGTAGCCATATTCAGATGTATTGTTATTTTTGTGTAAAAGACTCGCTATGAAGGCAACCTCGTCATTAACAAAACTACGAAATATTCATAAGGAAATAAAAAAGTTAATTGAGGATATCTCTATCCAAAATAATGCTAATTATTTATTTCAACCCATTGAAGATCTTTGGCGCACTTCGGAGGAAAGTAAGTTAAGAATAGATGTGTTGATTGTTGACAAAGAAAAAGAGATAGCTTTAGTTCAACGATTAATTTCAGATTTTTCATCTGCTGAGCTGGAAGAGCTTAAGGAAAAGGGAAAAATAGAGATAGATCGAGGTGAGATTAATTACAGATTACATGACGAAGAGCATTTTCCTGCAAAGAGTACGAAGTCTTTACCGTACTTATTGAAAGTGATTTTATGTAATCCAGAAGGTCAAGACAAAGAGGATTTAAGCTATTATTTTCAACGCTTTGCGAAAGAATCATCTTTAACTTTCGTAGCGGGAGGAAGTAAGGAGTTTCAACGTTGGGCGAAATCCCAAATCGTTCGTATGACGTGGAGGGTAAATCTTGTGGATGAGGATCAAAACCTTGCCGAGCACCTTGCTAAATTTATTGAGGAAGCTGATTTGGTTAACCTTATTGCAATGAATTTGGGTACCCGTAAAATACTTAGTGCAATAGAGTCTACTATAGAAAATGAATATAAAGATTTAAGCGCCAGAAAGATATCCGTTCAAAATGATCACATGAAGCTCAAGAAAATGGGTGCTCAGCGTGTTGGGCAAAATTTATTCTCGAGTTTAAAATCTAATTTACAAAGAAGTTTTTCGGAGTTTGAAAATGGTATTAACGAGCGTTTTGGGGAGCTTACTAAAAACCAACCCGGTTCGCTTTATGCATTTATCGTCGATCAAATAGATGGTATCCATCAGTTAGAAGAGGTAACTGCGGGAGGAGAAACGAAATACATGTTGCCCAGCGCTACTTTGGTTGAATTGGAAACACAAGCGAGGGCAGGATTTGAAGAGCATTTACAGCATGATGTAGCTTCTCTGAACGATTATCTTGATATAACCATAGACGAGGTTAATCACTCCTTTGATGAAAATGATTTAAGCAATTTTAATGTTGCGGTACAAAAGCTGAGTAAGGCCGATGTTCAATTAATGTTGAATGATCAATTTAGGTTTGATAAACAACATGAAGCCAAACCTCTGAAGAAAGGTTTTATGAGTTTCTTTAGTGCGGTGAGACAGCCGTATATGATAATTATCATGATGGTCGGGATCTTAGGTAGAGTAATACCTGATATGAATCTTTGGCAGCAATGGTGGTTTATTGCTATTATTATTTTAGCGCTTGCAGGAGGATTATATTTTGCCATTAAAGGTGCACAGAAAAAGAAACAAGAAACAGAAGCTGAAGAGTTGAAAAAGGTTTCGCAGTGGCTGAAAGCTGAATATAAAAGAATTTTCTCAACAATAGAAAAGGATTGGAAGTCAAAGTATTTTTCACATGCTAAAAATCAATTTTCTGAGATTTTACGTCAGTTAGAAATAGACTTAAAGAATTATCAACAAGATAGATCTGAAAGTATTTCCGAAGAAACTAATCTGACACAACGTAAGATTCAAACCTTGGAAACTTTCGATAAAAAATTAAAAGAATCGCAACGTCAAAAAGCGAAAATAACAACAGATTTAAGTAGCTTGGGAACAGAACTCAAACAGAACTTTTTAAAACTTGAACTTTAATATATGTTAATAGGAATTGACCTGGGTACAACCTTTTCATTGGCAGCGACAGTAGGTCGTAACGGGGAGCCAATATTACTTCCTGATAATTCCAACAAGAACTTATTTCACACTCCTTCGGCTGTCCATATTGATGGAGACACTGCCTACATCGGTAATGTAATTGAAGCCCGATTAGAGCAGAATCCAGGTTTACCCGTAATTCGGTTTTTTAAGAGAAGTTTTGGTGAAAAAAAACCGTTGTATATCGATAGTGATCAAACGCCTTGGTATCCCGAAAGTTTGGCAGCATTGATCTTAAAGAAATTAATGATTGATGCGGAAACCTATACTTCTCAACCCGTTGAAGGTGCTGTAATTACTGTGCCCGCCCATTTTAATGATAAGCAACGTAAATGTGTATTGAATGCTGCATCTTTGATTAATTTAAAGGTGTTAGCACTTTTGGAAGAGCCTATTGCTGCGGCTATGCACTATGGGATAATGAATAAGAAATACGACAAGACCATACTCGTTTATGATTTAGGTGGAGGTACATTTGACGTTTCTGTTTTGACCATGAATGCAGAAGGAATTTTTGTAATGGGTAAGGATGGTTTAACAGAACTTGGAGGAAAAGAGTTTGATGAGGCTATTGGTCAAATAATTCTTGAGCAGTTTAAAGAGGAGCTTGGTTATGACCTCGTTCTTGATGCTAGAGGGCTGCTTCATTTAAGAAGAATTTCTGAGGAAATTAAAGTAGAGCTCTCTGTACCCGGAACAACGTTCGTGGAGAAAGTATGTGTGCTTGGGAAGCATTCCATGGAAGTGCACATTTCTCGTAAAGGTTTTGAAAAAGCTATTACCTCCCTAATTGAACAAACTGAGGAAGTTGTACAGCGTTGTATTAAAAGTGTTGGGATAGATAATGTAGATGTTGATACGGTTATTTTAGTAGGAGGGTCTTCTATGATTCCCTTTATTAAAAAACGTCTGAAAGCCTTGTTTAATGGAGAACATCAAGAGATACATGCTCACGAACCTATGAAGGCTGTGACATTTGGGGCAGCTTTACATGCTGTTCAGCTTTCTGGGAAGAAAGTTGATTATGAAATACCACCTGAATTAAGAGGGGTAACAGGTTATAACTTAGGAGTTCGTGCTATGAATCCAAAAACAGGAAGAGTAGTAATTGATAACTTGGTAAAGAAAAATATGCCGTTGCCTTCTATAAAGGAGAAAACGTATTACACGACAAGTGAAGATCAAAAGCGTATGCGATTGGAAATTATTCAGTACCTAAAAAAGGGGGAAGAGGAACAAAGCCTTGGAAACTTAGTAATAGGTCCATTGCCCTCCAATCAGGCGAATTACCCGATTAATGTGAAAATAGAGAATAGGAAAGATGGTACGGTTTGGTTTAGAGCAGTTGATCCTAATTCAGGGATGGAAATAGAAAAAGTATTTGGAGATGATGAAGAGGGGGGAGGTTCACTTACGCGTCAGAAGGCACTTGTGAATTCAACCATCATTATAGGCTCTGTTTAATAGGATTTTTAAAGAAAAGATAAAGCCCTGCGCGCATACACAGGGCTTTTTTTAAGTGAGCCATTTAATGGAAGAACAGTTCATCAAACGCTAAACCTACTGTTTGACGACCCTAAATTCTGTCCTTCTATTTTCTTCGTGTTCGATGTCTGAACAATACACACCTTCGACACATTTGTTAATCGGTTCACTCTCACCGTAGCCTTTCCAAGTTAATCTATCTGGATCAATACCTTTACTGATGAGGTAGTCTACAACAGACTTGGCTCTTCTATTAGATAGGTATTGGTTGTAATATCTTTTACCACGCACATCCGTATGTGATCCCAATTGAATTTCAATGTTTGGATTATCTTTTAAGATTTTAGCCAAACTATCTAGAACTGGAGTCGCATCTGCACGTATGTTCCATTTGTCGAAATCATAGTAAATGTTGTTTAAGACAATAGGTTTGTTAATGATGATTTCTTCCATTTCGAAATCAGCATATAGATCTGTAGAATAACGTAATCCTAC
>NZ_JBVCPV010000069.1:0-13757 GCF_057456495.1 Lishizhenia sp.
GGAAGTAAATCGGCCAAAGTAGATTTTCCACTTCCAGACTCTCCTACTAAAGCAACAGTTCTTCCTTTTTCGATATCGAAAGAAACGTTTTTAATCACCTTCTCATCTTTGTAGGCGAAAGAAATATTGTTAAAGCGAATTTTCTCTTTCAACCCTTCCATTTTTTGAGGAGAAGTAGGGTCTAATATTTTTTCATTGGTAAACAAAGTTTCATCTATTCTGTCTTGAGAAGCTTTGGCTTTATTCATGTTTCCAATGTTTTTGGCAACGGCCTGTATAGGAACTAGCAATTGCGAGAACACAATTATGAATCCCATGAATTCTTCTCCAGTAAATCCATCTTGATCGGTTCCGTCCAAAATCATATTTCCACCGAACCAAACAATCCCTATCATTACAGTAGCTCCTAAAAATTCATTTAAAGGAGAACTCAGGTCTTTCTTTCTAAATGTTTTGGTAATGAGTTTCTGGTGGCGTAAGTTGATAGCCGCAAATTTTTCAACGGCTTTACCTGTTGCATTAAATCCTTTTACGATTCTTATTCCTCCTAAATATTCATCTAAGAAAGAAAAGAGAACGCCCATTTGTTCTTGTCCCTGTTTGGCTGTACGTTTTAAACTTTTGGCAATTCTAGAAATTACTAATGCCGATAGCGGTAACAGAATAAAAGAGAACAACGTTAAACTCGGACTCCAATAGATCAATACAGAAACGGTAATAATGATAGATATAGGATCTCTAAATAAAAGCTCCAACATGGCCACAACAGCGATTTCAATTTCATTAACGTCTGCATTCATGCGCGACATTAAATCTCCTTTTTTCTCTTCAGTAAAGTAAGACATAGGCAAACGCATCGATTTATTGAAAAGGGCGTCTCTGTAATCTCTTACTACTGCCATACGCAATTGTGATTGGTTGTAAATAGCGATATAGCGAAATAAGTTTTTAAGAAAAAAGGCGGCCAAAACCGAGCAACATACAAAGAAAAGGGCCTCTTTGGGTCCTCTATCAACCATACTTTGCATAAAAAACTTATAGGCGTCTTTTGCATACTCTATGATGGCAGCAGGGTTGTATGATGATAATACTGGATCGGCAACACGTTCAATTTCCTCGTCTCCTTTGGGGAAGATCAATTGGAGAAAAGGTACAAAAAGCACCAAAGAAACTAAGTTGAAGATGACGTATAATAAGTTGGAAAATATCGTGATTAATGCAAGGGCTTTGTACTTAAAAGTGGCCTTGTATATTTTGAATAACTGCTTCATAATCTCATGCAAAGATAGGTTTTTGTTTTTCTAGGTGAACACTATACAAACAATTCTTAATTTTGCGGTATGGGAACTGTACGTCAAAATAGAATAGAGCAAGTTATACAACAAGAATTATCAGGTGTTTTTCAAAGAAATGCCAGAGAGTATTGTTTAGGTGCAATGGCAAGTGTAACGGTAGTTAGGGTAACTCCAGATTTATCGTTGGCTCGTGTGTACTTAAGTATTTTTGCAGGACCTTCAAAAGAAGAAGTCTTAGAGAGTATAAGAGAGAATAAAGGGAAAATCAAAGCAGAACTAGGGAAGCGTTTGAAGAATATGAAGAAAATGCCAGACCTTATTTTTGATATTGATGATTCGTTAGATTACGCAATGAAGATTGACGAATTGTTAAAGAAATAAACTCCCTTATTTGAACATATCTTTTCACATAGCGCGCCGATATTTTAAATCGAAGAAATCAACAAATATCATCAACCTTATTTCTAAAATAAGTGTGGTGGGGATTATGGTTTCAACGATGGCGCTCATTGTGGTTCTTTCCGCTTTTAATGGTATTGAAAAAATTGTGGTGGGTCTCTATACCGATTTTGACACTGACCTCACGATTAGAAGTGAAAAAGGGAAAACCTTTAACCAATCCTTTTTAGACCTTGATACCCTTCGAAATTTTGAAGGAGTAGATGGACTCTCCCGGGCCCTAGAGGAAATAGTAATTTTAAGAAAAGGAAATAAATGGGTGAAAGCCCGTATGACAGGGGTAGACACAAGTTTTCTCCGTATGTCTAAAATGAGTAGTCACCTCTATGAAGGGGATGCTATATTTGATTTTGAGGGCTTGCCTGTGGCGCTTTTTGGGGTTGGGCTTCTTCAGAAATTAGACACGTATGTTCCGCGTTTTGCAAATGAAAACAGTGTCTTGTTTAATGTTCCGTTAAGGGAAGGTAAGTTTAGACCAGGTAAAAATCCTTTAAGTACTAAGCACATTTATATAGGTGGGAGTATGAACTTCAATAAAGAAGTGAACGACGAACAAGTTGTACTGCCTTTTGAACTTGCAAATGACCTATTAAAATACAAAGGGGATATCTCTGCCGTTTATTTAAGTGTAGATCCTGCCTATGATAATGAGGAGGTGAAACAAGCACTGTATGAGGTTTTACCGAAAGGCTTCGTGGTGAAAACAAATTTTGAAAAAAACGAGCTGATCTTTAAAACTTCGAAGTCGGAACGCATCATCGTTATTTTCATCCTCATCTTCATTTTTATCCTCTCAAGCTTTAACTTGATTGCTTCTATAACCATGCTTTACGTGGAGAAAAGAGATAATATCAAAACACTCTACAGTATGGGGATTGATAAAGAGGCGATGTTTAAGGTGTTCTTTTACGAAGGTTTATTGATCAGTATTAGAGGGATATTTTTAGGGATAATTTTAGGGTATACCATTTGTATTCTACAGATTAATTTTGGCTTCGTTAAAATGCCTAACTCAAACGGTGAGTTTTTCCCTATTGCTTTAAAGTGGATGGATGGACTTATGATTATTGTTTCAGCCATTGTTTTGGGTGTAATCGCCTCGTACTTACCGAGTAGGTATTTGTTTAGAAAACACGATAAAACCTATTTCTTCCAAAAGTAAGGCAGATAATACATCTCCATTTTCCTTAAAAGTTTACAGGTCTAAAACCTTTAGGCCTTTTGTCAATCCCGATTATTTGTATTATCTTACACAGCAAAAGCAACAATAGACAACCGTTAAAAACATTGTCAGTAATTACATTTCATGGTTTAAGCGTTCTGTAGTAGTACAGGACGCTTTTTTTATAAGAAACAAAAAAGGATGCAAAATAGCTGCATCCTTTCTTTTTTGAGTATTTATATGATTAATCAAATGACTGGTAATAGTTCTGACTCAGTTCAATTAACTTCTCGTATTCTTCTGGTGTTAAGTCAGAATGGTAGAAATTAACTGGGTTAACCTTATGACCATCCTTTTCTACTTCGTAGTGCAAGTGAGGTCCAGTACTTTTACCTGTTGATCCCACTAAGCCGATTAAATCTCCACGTTTTACTTTATCACCTTTTTTAACTTCGAACTTGCTCAAGTGAGCATATCTTGTTCTATATCCAAAACCATGATCAATAACAATTTCTTTTCCGTATCCCCATGAGTTGGTTACCACTTCTACAATAACTCCATCTCCTGTAGAATAAACTTCAGCTCCAACATCTGCAGTGAAATCCATTCCCCAGTGCATTTTACGAGTTTTGTAAATAGGGTCGATTCTCCAACCATACCCAGAAGCTGTACGCTTTAAATCATCGTTACTTACGGGTTGAATTGCGGGTAAAGAAGATAGTCTGTTTTCTCTTTCCTTGGCGAGCTGTAAAAGTTCTTTAAAAGAAAGACTCTGCGCATAAAGCTTACTCTTAACACTGTCTATCGTTTTAGCTGTTTCAATTAACAACTTGGAGTTTGACATGTCTTCGTATTCCTTGTACTTATTTGAACCTCCAATTCCCATTCTTCTCAAATCTTCTGGAAATTCTTCGGCGTATAAGGCTACTCTATAAAGCTGTCTTTCTTTCTCTTCTATGTCTTTGAGTACCTTTAAATTCGCTTTAGCTATCGCATTTAATTTATTCAAAGCATAATCCTTCTGCTCGAGTTGGGCTTTCAATTCTTTTTCCTTGGGAGTCTCAACACTCGTCTCAAAAACAAACGCCAAACCCAATCCTATAATTACACTAGGTGCAACTATGATCAATCCTTTGAGAAGTTTTTGTCCAAAACTAATCTGTACTTCCTCGTAAGCGAGGGTTTTAGGATTGTATTTATACTTTGTTTTTCCCATTAAATTTCTTTAAAAAACGATACAAAATTATACAAATAATCTAACTTTGCCCAAGTGTTAACATACCTTAACAGGGGTTTATTTATTGAAAATAAGTTATTTAGCGATGACAATACAAGAAATTAGAAGCCAATTTTTAGCGTTTTTTGAGTCTAAAAACCACAAAATCGTGGAATCGGCACCAATGGTAATTAAAAATGATCCAACATTGATGTTTACCAATGCCGGAATGAATCAGTTTAAAGATTATTTCTTAGGTCATAGCGTACCTGCCGACAGGAGAGTATGTGATACACAAAAGTGTTTACGTGTTTCAGGAAAGCATAACGACTTAGAAGAGGTTGGTGTAGATACTTACCACCACACCATGTTCGAGATGTTAGGAAACTGGTCCTTCGGAGATTACTTCAAAAAAGAAGCAATTGACTGGGCTTGGGAATTACTTACGGAGGTATACAAAATTGATAAGTCGCGTTTATACATAACTGTTTTCGAAGGAGACAAAGAGGATGGTTTAGATGTAGATAACGAAGCTTTTGAACTTTGGAAAGAGCACGTAGCAGAGGACAGAATTATTTTGTCTGACAAAAAAGATAACTTCTGGGAGATGGGAGATGTTGGTCCTTGTGGTCCAGCTTCTGAAATTCACGTTGATATTCGTTCTGATGAAGAAAGAGCGAAGGTTGATGGTAAATCTTTGGTGAATATGGATCACCCTCATGTAATTGAGGTGTGGAACTTAGTGTTCATTCAATACCAAAGGAAAGCAAACGGAAGCCTGGAGAAATTGCCAGAAACGCACATCGACACAGGGATGGGCTTAGAACGTTTGGCAATGGTGCTTCAAGGTAAACAATCGAACTACGATACAGATTTATTCCAAAGTCTTATTCAACACATCGCTAAAGTGGCGAAGGTGGATTACGGTAAAAAGGAAGAAACAGACATAGCCTTACGTGTAATTGCAGATCACGTTCGTGCAATTGCGTTCTCTATTTGTGATGGTCAGTTGCCATCGAACACTGGAGCAGGGTATGTTATTCGTCGTATCTTAAGAAGAGCGGTGAGATATGGTTACTCTGTATTGAACTTAAATGAGTCTTTCATGGCTGATTTGAGCAAGGTGTTGGTACAAGAAATGGGTGAAGCTTTCCCGCAATTGGAGAGTCAGAAAGAACTGGTTGAAAAAGTAATTAGAGAAGAAGAAAATAGCTTCTTTAGAACTTTGGAGCAAGGTATTAAACGTATGGATGCTATCATGGATGCTACAAGAGCCGCAGGTTCTGATGTAGTGAATGGTGATGCAGCCTTTGAATTGTACGATACTTTTGGTTTCCCATTCGATTTAACTTTGTTAATTGCCAAAGAAAACAAGTTAACAGTAGACGAAAAAGGTTTTGAAGCTTGCTTGAATGAGCAAAAAGAGAGATCTAGAGCTGCAACTTCAGTTGAAACAGAAGACTGGATTTCAGTTGCTGGTGGAGACGACGTAGATTTTATCGGTTACGACAATTTAGAGGCAGATGTTAAAATCACAAAATACCGTAAGGTAACCCAAAAGAAAAAATCATTCTACCAATTGGTGTTTAACCAAACTCCGTTCTATGCAGAGGGTGGTGGACAAGTTGGAGATAAAGGATATATAGAAAATGGCGACGGAAAAGTGGCGATTTTCGATACGAAAAAAGAAAACAACCTTATCGTTCATTTAAGCACAGAATTGCCGAAAGATGTAGAAGCAACTTTTAAAGCTGTGGTAAATGAAACAAAAAGAAATTTATCGGCAAGTAATCACTCAGCTACGCACTTATTGCACCATGCATTAAGAGAAGTGTTGGGAGATCACGTAGAGCAAAAAGGATCTTTGGTAAACGATAAGTACTTGCGTTTCGACTTCTCTCATTTCTCTAAGGTAACGGATGAGGAAATAGAGAAAATTGAAGCCATGGTAACGCAACAAATTAGAGCCAATATTGCACTAGATGAAAAGCGTGCTGTAGCTATGGAAGAAGCACAAAACATGGGAGCTATGGCCTTGTTTGGTGAGAAGTATGGAGATAAAGTAAGGGTCATCAAATTTGGAGATTCTGTTGAGCTTTGTGGAGGTACACACGTTGGAAACACAGGAGAAATAGGATTGTTTAAAATTACTTCTGAAGGAGCGGTTGCTGCAGGTGTAAGAAGAATTGAAGCCATCACGAATGCGGAGGCAGAGAACTTTTACAAAGAGAAAGCAAACACAGTAGCCGAAGTAGCTAGTTTATTGAAGAACCCAAAGAATTTGGCCAAATCAGTAGAAGACTTAATAGAGAAGAACAAGCAATTGAGTAAGCAAATAGAAGCCTTCCAAAAAGAGAAAGCAACGATGATGAAATCTGAAATCAAATCTAAAGTAGAGGAGATGGATGGGTTTAACTTTATCGGTACTAAGGCTGGATTAGACGGTGGTTCAATTAAAGATATCTTGTTCCAATTGAAAGGTGAAGTAGAAAACTTATTTGCCGTTATCGGTGGTGAAGCAGACGGAAAATGTACTTTGTCTATCATCATTAACGATGACCTAGCGAAAGCGAAAAATTTGAATGCTGGACAATTGGTAAGAGAAGCTTCTAAATTCATCCAAGGTGGTGGAGGTGGTCAAGCTGCCTTTGCAACAGCAGGAGGTAAAAACCCTGCAGGATTGGATGATGCTATAGCATTGATCAAAGAGAAATTAGCATAAGATGAAGAGAAGACCACGCGTACTGATACTTACCTATTATTGGCCACCCAGTGGGGGAGCCGGAGTACAGCGCTGGTTGAAATTCGTAAAACATTTACCAGATTTAGGGTACGATCCTGTTGTCTACACTGTAGAGGATGGGGAGTACCCTTCTGAAGACTACGGACTTTTTAAAGATGTTCCGGAAGGACTAGAAATCATCAAAACTCCAATTTGGGAGCCCTATGATTTGTACAAAAAGTTCATTGGTCAAAAGAAGGAAGAGAAGGTAAATGCCGGATTCATTTCCGAAAATAAAAAATCAAGTAAACTTCAAGATATTGCTGTTTGGTTAAGGGGAAATCTGTTTATTCCTGATGCCAGAAAGTTTTGGATCAAACCTTCCATTAAATACCTGATGAATTACTTGCGCAGTAGACCTGTAGATATTGTTATCTCGAGTGGTCCACCGCACAGTATGCACTTGATCGCTCAAGAATTAAAGCATAAACTCGAAATTCCTTGGATAGCAGATTTTAGAGATCCTTGGACCAATATAGATTTCTACAAAGACCTTAAACTCAGCAATTGGGCCGATAAAAAGCACAAGCGTTTAGAAAAAGGTGTATTGACGAAATCTGATAAAGTCATTACAGTTGGACCAACCCTGGCTAAAGAACTTGAGGCACTTGGTGCCAAAGATGTAAAAGTCATTACCAATGGTTATGACCAAGATGACTTTGTAACAGACCCTGTAACGGTAGATGAGAAAATCAGCATTGTACACATCGGTTCTATGAACAGGGATAGGAACCCCGAGAACTTGTGGAAATACCTTGGAAAACGCGTACAAACAGATGCTGAGTTTGCGAAAAAACTAGAGGTTAGACTAATCGGTAAAGTAGATATTGCCGTTTTAGAGTCTATAGAGAAAGAAGGTTTAAATACTTACCTCAATAAAATAGATTACCTCGCACACAGCGAAGTCGTAGCAGAGCAAAAGCGAAGTAAAGTTTTACTCTTGGTAGTTAACAATACGCCAAATGCACTGGGTATTTTAACCGGGAAAATGTTCGAATACATGGCTGCAGAACGACCTATTCTAATGATAGGTCCAAAAGCTGGAGATGCGGCAAAGATCATCGATCAAAATTATGGTGAGGTCTTCGGATTTGAAGAAGAGAACTTCGATGCTTTCTTCAATCAAGATTTTGATACACTAAAATATTCTTCAGATCCTAAAGATTACGAACGCAAAGCCCTTACCGGAAAATTAGTAGAGGTGATGGACGAAATTATCGCAGCCCACAAAGAAAGCCTGGGATAGGATTTCGGGTAGTCAAGGAATTTGATGATTTGAGGGATTTGAAAATTAAATGATTTAAGTACCGACTCGTGTCGGTTATTTAAAAATTTAAGGTATTATCCTTTTTCCAGTGATACTGTTTCTCAAATAATTCAAATCTAATAAAGGATAAAGCTTATTTTCGTTGTGATGACAGTGCAAAAAGAAATCCAGAATTGGGCCCAATTGAAAATAACCCAATCAACCAAAGATCCTTTGGTGAATTTCGTATGCGCTAAAAATCCATTGAGTTTTCGTGATGATGAAAGTTATGCGTTTAAAGGTAGCGCACGAAAACTGTATACAGAAGCAGAAGATTACAGAAAGAATAGCGGTATAGAAACGCTTTGCTTGGTGCAGGAGTTAATTACCTGGAATTGGAAAGAAGAAGAAATTAGAACGCCCATTTACCTTACCCATGTAGGTTATAAAAAAGTTGAATTAGGGAAGTGTATTGTTTTTAAACCTTTGCTAGAAAGTACTTTTCTTAATCCTTTTCTTCAAAGTGTTTTTCAATTAAAAGAAGAAGCAAGTCTTGAAGATATAGAAGCTGCTTTTCAACAAGAGCAAGTTGCTTATAAAATTGAAAAGGTCAATACTTTGGCCAATGTGCATCCTTATCGTTTCAATATTCTAAGGGAGTTACAAGAATTAGCAGAACAAGATATTGCGGCCTCATCCCTTACTCAAATGCTGGGGTATGCAAAGAATCCTACAGATAGCTTACCTTTTGGTGATGGTTTGTTAACGTATGCTGATACAGATCAAATTGAAGTTTTTCAAACCTTGTGTCAAGAAGATGTAGTCTTGCAAGGACCTCCGGGTACGGGGAAATCGCAAACCATAAGCAATGTATTGGCAAAAGCCTTATCAGAAGGTTACTCTGCTTTGCTATCTTCTGAAAAATCGGTAGCGTTGGAAGTCATCTACGAGAAATTCAAAAAAGCAGATCTTCATCATTTTTTGTGTTTTTACAAAGGGAAACAATACAAGAAGGAATTTATACAACAGCTCAAGGAGGCATGGTTGTTTTTAGAAAATCATATTCCTTCAAAGGCAACTTTGTTGAACATTAGTGAATTAGAAATTCAGCAATTAGATAACCGATTAGACCGACTAAAAAGTCCAACAGCCATAGGCGGTATTAGTTTATGGGAATTCAAATCGTTATGGGAGGGTAGGGATCTCGACAAAGTTGAGGTTAATGATCAATTACCTGATCTTAAAGATTGGCAAGCGTGTAAAGAGGAGCTCTCATTTTTCTTAAAAGATGAATATTTCAAAACGCATAAGTCATGGGCACAGCTGCCCTCTTTGATTTTTGAAAGCGAAGAGCAGTTATCAGCTTTTACTAAAGAATTAACAGAAATGAATCTTCAGGTTGAAGCGTTGTTTGGAACAGATTTAAGTGTTGCCGAAGTACAAGAACGTATCCGCTACAGTGATTTCATTCACCTCTTCTTTTATGATGAACAGTTGATCCCAAAAGAACTCTTAGAAAAAGAGAGTACACAGCAGAAAGCATTTTATAGAAGTTATACTGCTTACCATAAATTGTTGGATGAAAAAGAGCTCTTGCTAAAGGAAAGAGAGAATTGGAATAAGAACATAAGTCTTAGTGAGATACAAGGCTTTCTTGATTTTTTTGAAAGTGAAAAAGGATTTAGATTTTCGCATTTTAGGGTAAAGAATAAACTAAAACGACTCACCGAGTTACACTATGAAGCAATTCCTGGTGGACTCCAGAACCTAAAACGTTTAGAAGAAGTTGAGGCTAAACTCGTAGAGCTTAAAGCCAAACTAAGAAAGCAGCACTTGCCCGAAGACATCAAGCATTTAAACAGTTATAAAAATACGATAGACAGAAGTAGAAGTGCAGATGTGAATATTGTAAAAGTAATAGCTGCGATGTCTGATGCTGAACGTATTGATTTATATCAAAAAGCAAAAGAATACAATGCGCTAAGGCAGTTTTTTAAGATTTACTTTCAAGAAATTTCAGCAGATGCTAACTGTACAGAACATTGTAATGAAATTTTGAATGCGCTTCCTTTTTGTAAAGCAGTTTTACCAAGAATTCAAAATCTAGATAAGGCAGCACGCTATGCTTATGTCAACTATTCGGATATAGAAGAGATAGAAATGGCGGTAGTCAAAACAGCTTGGTTAAAGTTTAAACACCTCAACCCTGACTTGTCTACTTTTGACGGAGAAGCGTTGAATTATGGTATTGAAAGAATCGCAAAACACATTGCAGAAGAGCAAAATACTTTTTCAGCAGTACTTAAAGACAAGCAAAAAGAAAAGTTCGAAAGCTATAATACCTTGTTAGCAACGCCGGCAGCGAAGTTAGATGAAGCCAAAAAAGCCCTGAAAAAAGAACTGCGAATAGGTAAGAAAATCCTAATCAATGAGTTTGGGAAATCCAGAAGTCACAAGAGTTTATTGGAGCTCATGACCAGCGAAGCCAAACATTGGTTAAGGGCAATTCAACCACTGTTTTTACTCAATACCTTTCAAGTTGCAGATACTTTGCCTTTGGAGCAAAATCTGTTAGACCTATTGATTTTGGATGAGGCTTCACAAATACCTATGACTCATGCGCTGGGAAGTGTTCACAGGGCCAAAAGATGTCTGATAACAGGAGATTCTCAGCAGATGTCGCCAAGTTTGTACTTTGAAAGGGATACAGAGGAAGGGGATATTCTCCACCAAGCAAGTTTTCAGTTGAAGAATTTGCATTTGCAACATCATTATAGATCTAAGCATAATGCATTGATAGATTTTTCTAACCGTAATTTTTACCAGAGCAGTTTACAAGTTTTTCCAGGTCCTGCAACGCAAGCACCTGTTTTGGAGGTGAAGGATGTACCCGGTGTTATGTTGGAGAAAGGAAACAAAGTAGAAGCTCAAGCTGTGGCTGACTATATTGGAGAACTCCTAGCGGCAGGACAAAAAGATTTGGGTATTGTATGTTTTAATGATAAACAAGTGAAATTGTTGAGCAAGACCCTTTCTCCTGAGCAAATGATGTACTTGGAAGATGACCAGAACAATTGCTTTATCAAAACCTTGGAAAAAGTACAGGGAGATGAATGCAGGCACCTGATTATATCAACAACCTATGCACCGAACAAAGAGGGTGAGTTTGCCATGCGTTTTGGTCCTCTAAATAAGGTGGGTGGAGAAAAACGTTTGAATGTATTGATGACACGCGCACAAGAACGCATTACTTGTTTTAGATCCTTTAAGGCGCAAGACATGAAGTTGAGTGCAAATACAGGTGTTGAAACTTTGCGCAAATTGATGAGCTATCTTGAAGCACATAAGGACAAAGACGAATTGATGCTCCCGCAACATTTGGAACAAGTTTCGGAAAGTGAACTTTGTGTGGATGTGAAAAAGTCGAGTGAATTAAGCGCTCGAGAATTCTTAACTCAGCACATGGTTTTAAGTAACAGAGGTTGGAGCTTAAGTTATAGATGCTAGGTGTTATCATTTAAAAAATTGAAAGACTACCTCCACTGAAAAAATCGTTTAGCATGCCTCCTTCTGGATAAGCTAAATACATTATGTATAATGCCTCCTAGGTTTCCGAGCGGAGTCGAGGAGTCGTAATTAAAACAGAGTGGAACTATTGCCAAATAGCATGAAGTTTACCGAATCTAAAAAACCTTTAGCAAATATTTAACAGTCCAAACCTCATAGCCTTCTCGCGCCCTAAGGACTTTTTATTATTTTAGGTGTCCCAAGATTCTACAAAAGAAAAAACATGAGTAAAATACTGATCATAGACGACGAAAAAAGCATAAGACGAGCGCTACGCGAAATTCTAGAATTTGAAGATTTTGAGGTGGATGAAGCCGAAAATGGAAAAGAAGGAGTGAAGTTGGCGACGCAACAATACTATGACATCATTTTCTGCGATATCAAGATGCCCTTGATGGATGGAATGGAAGTATTGGAAGCTTTTAGAAAGGAGAAAGTATTGAGTCCTGTGATTATGATTTCTGGACATGGAAACATAGAGACAGCTGTAGAAGCAATTAAAAATGGTGCCTTCGATTTCATTGAAAAGCCCTTGGATTTGAACCGTATTTTGGTAACCATTAGAAATGCGAAAGACAAGAGCTCTTTGGTAGAAGAAAAGGAAGTGTTAAAGAAAACGGTGCGTAAATTCAAAGGTTCATCTATCATTGGTGAGACGCCTGAGATTTTAACGATCAAAGAAATGATAGAGAAGGTGGGACCTTCAGATGCGCGTGTTTTGATTACAGGTGAAAATGGAACGGGAAAAGAATTGGTAGCGCGTTCTTTACACGACAACAGTTCTAGAAAAGAGGAGACTTTCATAGAAGTGAACTGTGCAGCCATTCCTTCTGAATTGATAGAGAGTGAATTGTTCGGACATGAGAAAGGATCCTTTACTTCGGCAGTAAAGCAGAAGAAAGGGAAGTTTGAGTTGGCTTCAAAAGGTACCTTGTTTTTAGATGAAATTGGAGACATGAGTGCTTCGGCTCAGGCCAAAGTTTTGCGTGCTTTGCAAGAAAATACTATACAACGCGTGGGGGGTGAGAAAAACATCAAAGTGAATTGTAGAGTCTTGGCGGCAACCAATAAAGATTTGAGAAAAGAAATTGAAGCTGGTAATTTTAGAGAAGATTTATACCATAGGTTGAGTGTAATATTAATGCACGTTCCTTCTTTAAATGAGCGCAAAGATGATATTCCATTGTTGGCAGAGCACTTTATGACTATGGTGTGTGCAGAACATGGTATTCCAAGAAAGAAGTTTTCTGATGCAGCGCTCAAAGCCTTGCAAGAGGTGAACTGGACCGGGAACATTAGAGAGTTGAGAAACATCACCGAAAGGTTGATTATTTTATGCGGAGACGAAATCTCTGCAGAGGATATTACCACTTTTGCCAATCCTAAGAAATAAAAGAAGTAAAAGTCTATATATTAAAGTCCTGTACACTGCGTATCGGACTTTTTTCTTTTGTGGACTGTCATTGCTGTCACTGTTTGTGGGTAAATTTGAAATTGGAGATTCAAAAGTCTACCCGACATGCTAATCTGGTGTATAGTCAAGTTTCAAAATTCAAAACCTTGGTAATTCCATAAATCCTTCAATTGTTGAGTTCTATTACGACTAAATTGTCATCCTTTGATTGATAATCTCTAGGCATTGACTTACATTTGTAGCCATACATTTAGCAATCAAACCCTACTTAGGGAGTCAATTGGAAAAAGGGATATGAAATTCGGAACAAAGGCTATTCATGCAGGACTGGAACCAGATGAGGCAACCGGTGCAATTATGACACCGATTTATCAGACCAGTACCTATGTTCAAGAAGCGGTAGGGAAGCATAAAGGCTATGCCTATTCACGATCTCAAAATCCTACCAGACATGCTTTAGAGCAGAATATCGCAGCTTTAGAAAATGCAAGATTTGGAGCTTGTTTTGGTTCTGGAGTTGCAGCAATTGATTGTTTAATCAAAATGCTTCAACCTGGAGATGAGGTAATATCAACCAACGATTTATATGGCGGTTCTTACCGTTTGTTTACAACCA
>NZ_JBVCPV010000070.1:0-13523 GCF_057456495.1 Lishizhenia sp.
ACCACGTTCATTCCATCCATCAACGGTCCCTCTATTACTTGAATTGGGCGATCAAACTTTTGTCGGCATTCTTCCGTATCTACTTCAATGAATTCTACAATTCCTTTTACTAGTGCATGTTCAAGTCTCTTTTCAACAGTAGTTTCTCTCCAAGATAAATCCTTCTCCTTCTTTTTCCCATCCCCTTTAACTGTATCTGCGTACTCTAATAAACGCTCTGTTGCATCGGCTCTTCTGTTGAGTAAAACATCTTCTACATAGGTAAGAAGTTCTTTATCTATATCGTCATAAACTTCTAGCATAGAAGGGTTCACTATTCCCATATCCATTCCATGTTGTATTCCATGGTATAAGAATGCTGAGTGCATGGCTTCACGTACGGTATTATTCCCCCTAAAAGAGAAAGAAACATTGGAAACCCCTCCCGAAACATGAGCTCCTGGGAGGTTTTCTCGTATCCACTTGGTAGCTCTAAAGAAATCTAAAGCATTGTTATTATGTTCTTCCATTCCTGTAGCGACAGGAAAAATATTAGGATCAAAAATGATGTCTTGCGGTGGGAAATTTACTTCATTCACTAAAATATCGTAAGACCTCTTACAAATTTCCACCCTACGCGCATAGCTATCAGCCTGACCTTCTTCATCAAAGGCCATCACAATAACTGCAGCACCAAACCTTTTAATCGTTTTCGCTTGATGAATAAAATTGGCCTCTCCTTCTTTGAGCGAAATAGAGTTCACCACTCCCTTACCTTGAATACATTTTAATCCAGCCACAATAATTTCCCATTTGGAAGAATCTACCATGATTGGAACGCGAGCAATATCAGGTTCCGAAGCGATTAAATTGAGGAACTTAGTCATGGCTTCAACACCATCCAACATTCCTTCATCCATATTTACATCAATAATTTGCGCACCACCTTCTACCTGTTCAAGGGCAACGGACAATGCTTCCTCGTAATTATCTTCTTGTATGAGTCTTAAAAATTTACGAGACCCCGTAACATTTGTACGCTCACCAATATTTATAAAGTTGGCAGCCTCATTAACGATTAACGGTTCTAATCCCGATAATTTTAAAGGAGGTAAATTATTCGTTTTAGACATTGGCTTTGATTCTTCTAGGGTTATACTCTTTTGCTAGATCTGCAATTACTTTTATGTGTTCTGGCGTAGTTCCACAACATCCTCCGATGATATTCACCAAACCTTCTTCTAAATATTCTTTGATTTGCTCTCCCATGATTTCTGGCGTTTCATCGTAAGCTCCAAATTCATTCGGTAAACCCGCATTGGGGTGAGCACTCACGTAAAAGGGTGCTTTTTTATCTAACACTTGCAAATATTGACGTAAGTCTGAAGCTCCTAAGGCACAGTTCAAGCCTATGCTTATTAGAGGCATGTGCGACATTGAAATTAGGAAGCTTTCTGTCGTTTGTCCGGTAAGTGTTCTTCCTGAGGCATCTGTAATTGTACCAGATACCATGATAGGCAATTCTACAGCCAACTCCTCAAAAACTTCATCGATGGCAAACAAGGCAGCTTTTGCGTTCAAGGTGTCAAAAACAGTTTCTACCAACAATACATCCACTCCGCCATAAATTAAACCTAGTGTTTGTTGTTTGTAGGCGACCACCAATTGATCAAAAGTTATTGCTCTATATCCCGGATCGTTTACATCTGGAGAAATGCTTGCAGTTCTGTTGGTTGGACCAATAGAACCTGCAACAAACCTTGGTTTATTTGGTTCTTTCGTGGTGAATTCATCTGCTACTTCACGTGCTAATTTTGCAGAATAGTAATTGATATCATCTACAAAGTTTTCCAAATGATAATCAGCCTGAGCAATAGTGGTTCCTGAAAAAGTGTTGGTTTCACAGATATCAGCTCCAGCTTGAAAGTAAAGCTCATGAATTTCTTTAATGATATCTGGTCGCGTTAAAGAAAGTAAATCATTATTTCCCTTCAATGCAGATGAATGTTCCTCAAACCAATTGGTTCTGAAGTCATCCTCCGTTAGTTTATGCCTTTGTATCATCGTACCCATCGCACCGTCTAATACGAGTAAGCGCTCTTGCAACAAGTTTTTAATTAAGGTACTTGTCGATGTAATTCTTTCTTTATCTGCGTTTGATAAGGAAAGTTGGGTAATATCAATTTTCTTCATAGTCTAAATTTAGTCTATGCAACCCCACTAATAACCAGAAATAATATTGAATCAATACTTATTTTCATCTATTAAAATAGACTGGAATTAGCACCGAAATCGATTTGAAATCGAAAGGTTGCTAAGGTATCATCGGGCCATTCCCTCCTCCTTTCTTAATAAGTTTATGTTTAAGAACTTAAAACAAATATAATTTAAAAAATCACATAAGATTATAATCCATAAAAAAAGGAGTTCGATATGAACTCCTTTGTCTTTTATGCTTCCGGTGCAAGTCTTAAAACTACACCGTCTAAATCATCGTTTATATGTAATTGACAACCCAATCTACTGTTGTCTTCTACGTGGAATGCTTGATCTAACATATCCAATTCATCATCCGATTGTTCGGGTAATTCGTGATCGCTTTCCAAATAACACTGACATGAAGCACACATTGCCATACCTCCACAGGTACCTTCTACTGGCAATTCGTATGACTTACATACTTCCATGACATTCATGTTCATATCCGTAGGAGCTTCTAACTCATGAGCCACTCCTTCTCTATCAATAATTGTGATTGTAATTGTATCAGCCATTTTCATTAATTGTATCACAAAATTAATGAAAGCTCTGTATTATTCTTTGATAGAAGTCAATTATGTCAACAAAATATTAAAATGACCAAACATCATGTTCTATCTTTCTTATTTGTGCAGTAATTTGTGCTGCTTCCTGTAAAGCATCAACCCCTGATCTATAGGTTTCAATACCTCTATCGTAAACATTACTTTGTTTCACTATAGTTGAAGCAAATCTTCGTTTCCAAAATAAATCATCGTAGCTCATCCATTGCGCATCATTTTTAGGATTATACGCTAAATAATTGTTGAAGGCATACCTACATTCTGGAAAATACAGCCAGAACAATTCTTTTTTACCCGTTACTGTTCCACCGGCATCCCTAATATATATTTCTGGTGCGATACCTATGATTCTTACATCCATCACAGATGTTTCCTTATTAAAAAACCAATCCTCCTTTAACTTATAGGATACTATATCTTTAGAAGTGTAAGGTATCATTTCTCTCGGAGGGTAAACCAATTCTCCTTTTTCGTTTAACGAATCATAACCATACATGTCCTTATAAGGAATGTCTGATTCTTCTCCAAACATATACAAGTAATACGATAAATTCTCTCTGTAAACAGCATCTGAGTCATAATTCCCACCCTCTTTGGGTAAAATTGGATATTTGAATTGATCCCCATCAGTAAATGTATAGGCTACCGGATTGTAAGGGCTGTACACAGTAATATTTCCCGCAAGGATTTCTGTTTTGATTACCGTCCACAAACTCCAATGCGTATTATGTCTTATCCAATTACCTTCACTATCGTAGCTATCTAGTGGATAATACAAACCGAGATTCATTTTCTGTCTTAAATCAATGCTTCTCCAAACACGTTTACTCCATACAATATCAGCCTCTCTATTATAATCATAGGGAACTATAGCCTTTGTTGGAATGGTGGTTCTCATAAATGGACCATCGATAATACCATTGTTTACATTCACTGGACCTACTTGAGCTTGAAGAGGTAAACTAGAACACAAGAGTAAGGTTCCGATTGCGAGTTGGATGAAATTTTTCATATTCTATTTTTTAAAATAATACTTTGACTTATTTCTATAACCCAATCCTCTTACTCCGTTACACGAAATGTATAGACACAAAAAAGGGGAAGTTAAAAACTTCCCCTTTTTCAAATATTTAGAATTCCTTAGAACGACCAAACATCGTGTTCAATATTTCTAATTTCTTCTGTAATCTTTTGTGATTCTAATAAGGCATCAACACCTACTCTGTATTTTTCAATGTCTCTATCGTAAGCGTTACTTCTCTTATCTATAGTAGAAGAGAATCTACGCTTCCAGAATAAATCATCAAAACTCATCCAACGCGCATCATTATGCTCATTGTATACGAAATAGTTATTGAATACATATCTACACTCTGGGAAATATAACCAGAACAACTCTTTTTTACCTGTGATAAAACCATTGTTGTCTTTTTCAAAAATTACTGGAGCAATACCAATAATTCTAACATCCATAATAGATCTTTCTTTATCCAAGAACCAATCCTCTTTCAGTCTGTACTGAACGATGTCTTTAGACATATAGTAGTTTGTATCACGATCTGGGTAAACCAAGTTCCCTTGAGCATCCACAGAATCCCATCCATCAACTGCAGTAAAAGGAACATCTGACTCCTCTCCAAGCGTTGCTAAATAAAGATTTATTTCATCTCTGTACTTCGCATCTGTATAGTAGTTTTTACCATCAGCTGGAAGAATAGGGTATTTGAACTGATCACCATCTCTCATGGTGTACAATAAAGGATTGTAAGGAGAGTATACCGTTAAGTTTCCTGCTAAAATCCCTGTTCTAATGATTGTCCATAAACTCCAACGTGAAGCATTTCTAATCCAGTTCCCTTCAGAATCAAATTCATCTAATGGGTAGTATAGGGTATGGTTCATCTTCTCGCGAAGATCTATCGTTCTCCACACACGTTTACTCCAAATAACATCCGCCTCTCTAACATATTCGTAAGGAATAAGTCTTTTAGTTGGGATATTCGTTTGGATATAAACTCCATCGATGATACCTGTTTCTGGTCTTGTATGCAAGGGTCCTGCATCAACTTGCGCCGCTACACTACCTACTAAACACAGTACAGATAAAACACTAACAATTAAACCTTTCATATCCTTTATTCTTTATTTTATTGAATCGTGAAACTCATGTTTCTTCTTCTTGTAACTCCGTCTGGACCAACAACTCTTGTGTTGATTTGAACGATAGCTCCAGAAGGTGCTTGTTTCAACAAGCTTTGTGCAGCTGTAATAGAAGCTCCCGTACCTTTAACTGGACGAGGTGCACCTGCTACAGATACTTCCCAAGATTTTACCGTAAACTTAACTCCTGTTAACGGTACATCTGGTCCGTAAGAAGCGAATAATCTTGTTGCAGCTCTTAATGCACTCTTAGATGCTTTAGCTCCAGACTCGATTGATCCTAACTTCAATTCTGGGTTTGGTAATGGTCTAGCTTCAAACTCAACTGTGTTCAAAGTTACACTCTTATCACCTGAGATACCAACGATAGAAATAGAAGCTTTACCTCTAGATCTTGGTTTTGCAATCCAGTGGTCTCCTTTTTTAGTAAGACCAACATTGTTTCCAGCTTTCAAGTTAAACGAGTTAAATCCTGAAGCCGCACCTGTTACTTTGTTATCGTAACCGATGTACAAGATACGCATATCTGGTAAAGAAATCTCTCCTGAAGGAGCTCCAACTTCGTAATCAAATTTCCAAGGTTGAACCGCTTCAGTACCATTTTTCTTCTTAATAGCAATCGTACCACTCAATTGTTTTGGTCCAGCTCCATCCGCTTTCACTTTGATGTAACCTTTACCATCACGGTAAGTAACGTTTACTTCCTTTGGCTCTTGTGTAGAATCAGTTGTCCAAAGTACTTTTGGTGCTTGGTACTCATCGTACGCAGCCATCAATACTTGTAACTCGATGCTATCTCCATTGTTGAAGTAGTTTGAACCTGCTGTTGCCAACGGCTGAATTTTGTTGAATGAGTACTCAGAAGAACCAATTTTAGTTCTCAAGTGCTTCATTGCCATTGCTTCTGCTGTTCTTAACTCTTGCTCAATTGAAGACAATGTTGCCAATGCCGCTACAATTGGAGCGTGGTCAAATGTTCTACCTACCCAGTGAATGTTTTTGATCTCACCGTTGTGAACGTCAGCTCTTTCTACCTTTGTTAGCTGAGAGTAGATTTGCTTAACGATATTTCTATCATCCAAGTAAGTCTTTTTAATTCTCTCATCAATTTGAGCTGAATCTAAAGATGATACGTTCTCTTCTCTACTTGCATCAAAAGTATACTTCTGATTCTTGTTAGAAGAAGCTTCAGCAAGAATTCTTACTAAATCATCTCTGTAGTTATTCATCTCATTCCACAAACGCATTCCTTCACGCTTTGGGTCCGGAGATTTAATTTCTGGTCCAACCATAACTTCCATAGGAACATCATAGTTATCTTTTCCATTCACCTTCTCAAGGTTGTAAACAGTTCTTTCGTAAACTGTTCCTTCATCCTCGATAGACTTAATCGCTGAAAGATCCTCACCAGTTTTTGTCAACATTTCATCTCTCATCTCGTTTAACATCTCGATTTTACGATTTGTTAACGCTTTGATTGAATCCGCTGCCGGTAAGTATTTCTTCGCGGCCTTCATTCTCCCTGGTTCGTCAGTGTTTGTAGCCATATCTTGAATTCCGATATAAGCTTCATTTCCTTGTCCAGCGATAGTAAGTGTACCGTCTTTAATGTTATTGTCAAAAGTAACGAAGGCATCTAAAATGGTCTTCGACACGTTCAACGCCAGAAGTGCGGTCAGTACTAAGTACATCATCCCGATCATCTTCTGTCTTGGGGTTTCTTTTCCTCCTGCCATGACTGTTTAAATTTTTATAGTTTCTAATTAATTAATGCGCCGTTACAAATAAGTAACAACCGTATTTACTAAATATTAACCTTTAGTGATCGTCATAGCTTTTAACATGTTACCGTAAACTGAGTTTAAGTCAGTTAAGTTCTTAGATAACATTGCCATATTTTCTTTGTATAATTTTGTATCCTTAGCAGAATCTGAAAGGTTTTGCATCATTTCAGTTACTTGTGCTTGGAATTTCTCAGTTGCTTCTAAGTGAGAAGAAGAACCTTTCAATTGCAATTCGTAAACATTGTTCAATGCAGCTAAGTTTTTAGAAACTTTTTGCATTTGCTCACCGAATGACTCACCTTCTTTTTGAGTTGAAGTCATACCTGCGATTGAAGCTGAAGCTCTTTCGTAAGACTCAGACAATTTAGCAACTCTATCAGAAGCAGATTTTAAGCTATCTACGTAAGAATCTGTAGCAGCTGCTGCTGAAGTAACTCCTTTTAATTGTGCTGCGTTATCTCCTAAAGCTCTCATTCCATCTCCTAAACGCTCTAATAACGCTCCGTCGATTTTAGCTTCTTCTAACATTTTGTCTAACTCAGCTGTAACACCAGTTCCTCCTGAAACACCACCACGGCTTCTTCCAGCTACTGGTAAGTTATCGTGATCAAAATCATCTTCATGACCTAATGCTAACTCTGGGTATACCAATTCCCAGTTTGGATCTTCGTGTATTGGCTCAAATGCCGAGAATATGAAGATAATTGCCTCTGTACCCAAACCAATGATCAACATTGGACCTGCACCTGGCCAGTGCATGATTTTAAATAATGCACCAACAATTACCACTGCCGCACCGAATCCGTACAATTTCGCCATAAAGGCTTTCCACGCTTTACTTCCTGGTTTCATAGTTTTCCTTTTGTTTTTAGTTTACTCTCTCCGCGTAACCACCCTTAGAGAGAGGGATTATTATTTGTTTTGATTTGTTTGCTTATCTCAATTGAAGATCTTGATCTAACTCTTCTCCTCCTTCAGCATCAAAATCTCTACCACCTCTACCAAGGTGAGTTTGAACTGATCTTGTACCGATGTATGATTTCGCTGTATCTTGGTATTCATAAGTTCTTGTACTTGTTTGCAAGTAGTAACCTATGTCTTTCCAAGAACCTCCTCTAATTACTTTACGTTTTTGTGATGGTGGATCCCAATCCATTGCATCATATCTGTAATCAGAACTTAAATCATTAGAGAATTCGTACATAGACTCGTCGTAAGCAGTTTCACACCACTCTGCAACGTTACCCGCCATACAGTATAATCCCCAACCATTCGGGTTGTAAGAGTATGCTTTCACCGTGTAGAAACCTCCATCTTGGAAGTAACGTCCACGCATTGGCTTAAAGTTACCTAAGAAACATCCTGACTCATTTCTAATGTAAGGACCTCCCCATGGGTAAGGAGAACCATCCAAATCTCCTCTAGCAGCTCTTTCCCACTCAGACTCATTCGGCAATCTGAAATCAGATACGAATACTTCTCCCATAGATACTAACCATGAGTTCAACAATTGCGTTCTCCATACGTTAAACGCTTTTGCTTGTGTCCATGTAATACCAACAACAGGGTAGTTATCATAAGCTACGTGCCAGAAGTACATTTTTGATTGATCATCATTGTAAGAGTACGTGAAATCACGAATCCATACTAATGTATCTGGGTATACTTGAATCTCCTCATCGATAATGAAACGTTGACGGTTTTCGTGTCCACGAATTGCATTATCCTGCCCTTTTTTGTTGAAGTATCCTAAATCCAAGTCTTTACCTTGTGGATCCTTCGTAAATGGGTGTTCTGGAGTTTTCAAAGTTCTGTGATCCTCATCCAATACCGCACCTTGGTAATCCTTACCATCAGGCTTGATGTGAACCTCACCTCTTCTGGCAGCTTCACGCATATCAATCCAGTAGTACTTGAATCTCAATTTACGCGTATCGATTTCTTTTCTTTTGTAGTATCTCTCAGACTGAGGGTAATACATATCAATTACTAAAGGAACGATATCTGGATTTTCGTAACTGAATTCTTTGTCCCAGTTTAATCCAAATTGCTCTCTAGAGAAAATACGATCAGATGGGTCATAATCTACCCACTCCAACGCACCTTCATCGAAGTACATATCTTGGTAATTGATGAATTGCTCAGCTTCTTCATCATCACTCAATCCCTCGTAGATTTTTTCACGAGCAATAGAGTCACGCACCCAGTATACAAACTGACGGTACTCATTATTTGTAATCTCCGTCTGATCCATATAGAATGCAGGAACGGAAACTGTCTTAGCTACCGTTTGGTGCATAAATGGTACATCTTGATCACTTTGTCCCATAGTATAAGAACCAGATGGAATGTATACCATACCTAAAGGAATTTCAGGATAATACACACCACGATTCATTACACCAGTTAAGTGACCTGTCCTCGTGTTACACGATATTAAAATCGCGCTAACAAAACCTAATAACAACAGTTTTTTCATTCTACCTCATTTTATTTTCCGAATCTCATCAACTTTCTACAGGATCAATTGGGATGATTATAACGGAAACAATGTATATATGGTTACAACAATTTCTAAATAATCTTTATTTCTACAACCATCTAGGGTTAATTGTAACCTCTCTTGGTGGTGGTGGAATCATGTAACAGTATTTCACCATTAATTCGTGAGACCCCCAAGAATTTGTTCTCAATTTATTTACAGTAGCATCGTAAGAGTAACCTACGTTTAAGTTAGGAATCACATCAATCATCCCTAACATAATAGCAACTGCGTCGTTTGCTCTAAACGTTAACCCACCGTAAAATCTATCTTGATACAACGCGCGCACATTCACATCTGCACTCGTTTTCACTAAATCTGTTCGTACTAAAACATTTGCCTCTAAGTCGATATCTTGTGCAATTAAATCCTCAAAATACTTACCTCCCATTAAATAGAAGTGACGAGACATTGAAAGTCCAATTGCTGTATCGAATTGTGCTGCATTCAAGTGAACCCCTGAAACACCTGCATAAAAATTCTTGTCCGAATGGTAGTAAACTCCAAAGTTCATATCCACATTCGTCTGAGAATAACCAGTAGTATATAACAAAGGGTCTATACCTGCTGGGAATTGTGTTTGTGGTGTTACCCATGTAGGAGTATTACTCATACTTGAAATACCAATACCTAAACCAATTCCTAATAAATCTCCATTTGACAGCGGCTGGTGATACGCGTAATTCAACACTACGTTGTTTTGACGGTAAAAACCAATCGCATCATGGTAAAAAGAAATACCCGCTGCACTTGGGAAGAAACGCTGAAGGTTTGCTTCAACATTGAGAACGGCAGAGTTTGGAGCTCCATTCACTCTGTCCCACTGATTTCTATAAATCGATGTAGCACAAACTGTGTTCTCTGTTGTTATCCCTGTTGCACCTGGGTTTAAACTCATTTTATCAAAAATAAAGTGAGTCAACAACTTTTCTTGCTGAGCGAAAGATGTCCCCGTTAGGCACAGGAGCAATGACGCTACAAAAAGTAATCTTTTATCCATAATATCAAATAGTTAGCACAATTTATTCCCATGGCTCATCTAAAAAAATGGACCAATAGGCGACTAAAATAATTAAAATTATCTAAAAACAGCCAATTTTAACAAATTTCAATCTACAATCATGTTGGTTTCAACACATCGTTGTTAATACTAACGGGTTAACTCAATAAAAGTTACAACTTAAGAAAGCTTCTGGTAAGTAGACCACCATAAATCGGGGATCTCATTTTGCATCGCATCTTGATAGGTTTGATACGAACAAGGAACCATGTGGTGCCTAACATACTTATTCCCTTTTGTTTGCGGATACGGCACTTCCATCCACCATCTGCCTGACTTATCACTTTTTAAGAAATTAATTTCTGTATCGATTTCTTCTAAATAAACTTTAAATCGGAAATAATTTTTGGTTGTTCCAATCGGGAAATCTCCAAAACGAGCTGCATAACCATCTACAAAATACCAGATGATTTGCGCCAATAATGCATCGGCAACTGCACTATCTTTTCCTCCCCAAACATTAAAAATCCCGAAAGAACTTAACTTGTCTGACACACCCGCGTAACGTGCAAGTCTACACATTTCATTCGCGAAAAAGCCATTCGGATGTACATAAGAAGAAGAGTTTAACTCACTCGCTCTCAAACCTTCCACATCCAAACTCAAGATATCCGTATTCCTCAATACTGGTTCAGCTAAAGTGATATCTGTATTCAAAACACCTAACCTATGAACATCAAAAAACAACTGTTCAAAAAGATCAAAAGTTGAGGTGGGGTTATAATGGGCCTGACACCCTAAATTGCTAAAGTTAAAAAGGTAATTGGGCTGATGCAATACAATATGACTCAACCAACCATTTTTATCAATTGCACCCTCTCCTGTACCCAGGTCCAACTTCGCATCTATGGTTGTTAAATTCACAAATTGCTCCAAGTCTTCGTACGCCTTGTACAAGGCATAAGTCAAATCTTGAGATCCACCTATAACAATGGGCACAATATCTTTCTTAATCAACTCTTGCACAGCACTAGACAATGCAAAAAAAGTATCTGTATACTTCTCTCCAGGTAACAGATTTCCAAGGTCGTACATTTTAAAATTCCATGAGGCAGCTGGAAACAACTTGTACAATTCTTTTCTAAAAGCATCCGTACCTTTCGGCATCACTTCGCTTACACTTCTGTATTCTGGACAATAAATTAAGGCTACACCTTTCTCCTTTAATTCAGGAAAATTATCGGGCGTATGTATCTCAACATTATTTAATAGGTTGGCTTCTTCTTCTACAAATCCATCAACGGCTATCCCCTGAAAATAAATTGAAATATCTTTCATAACTGTGCTTTGTACAAAACTACACAAGACTTCCACTAACTTAACGCACCATAAAAAGTAAAAATCAAAGGTTCAATGTTAGTAACCTCTTAGCCTCTATTTATCAGGTCGCCATTCACGGCTGTCCGCTGTAGTTACCGTGCAAAAATGTAAGTAGTAAACGCTGCTAAGCATACTTCCGGTGGTCGTAAGCTTCCCCGCCAACTACTACACCTTTTAGCCCGGCAAGCTGCCGCTACTATCCGGGGCGGAAAACTTGGACAGTTGAAGGATTCAAGAATTCAAATATTCAACAATTCAAACACTCAAACACTCAAACACTCAAACACTCAAACACTCAAGGATTTAAGGAAAATAAAAAAGTCGCACCTTACGAGAGGCACGACTTCATTTATACGTTTACAACAATCTACTTTTTCTTAGCAGTTGTTTTCTTTTTTGCGGTTGTCTTTTTAGCAGGCGCCTTTTTCTTGGCAGCCGTTTTACGCGTTGTTTTCTTTGGTTGATTTTCAGAAATCTCAATACACTGTTCGTAGGTCAAAGTTTCTGGCTCAACATCTTTCGGCAATTTGTAGTTCTTCTTCCCTATTTTAAGGTAAGGCCCCCAACGACCGTTTAACAACTGCATGGTATCATCTTCCTCAAAAGTTTTGATCAACTTCTTAGCATCTTCTTCACGCTTTAATTGAATCAATTCTATCGCCTTATCTAATTGCACCTCCATTGGATCGTCTTCTTTCAAAGAAACGAATTTACCATCGTGCTGTATATAAGGTCCAAAACGTCCAACATTAGCCTTCACTATCTTCCCTTCAAATTCACCCAAAGTTCTAGGTAATTTAAAGAGATCCATAGCTTCTTCAAAAGTAATTGTTGTGATAGATTGATTTGCTCTTAAAGAAGCAAAACGAGGCTTCTCCTCTCCTTCTGTATCACCAATCTGTACCATAGGTCCAAAACGTCCAATACGCACAATTACCTTCTCCCCTGTTTTTGGGTCTTCTCCTAAATGACGCTCACCAGAAGCTCTATCAGAATTCTCTAAAGTATCTTCTACGTTGTTGTGGAAAGGATCGTAAAACTCTTTGATCATTTGCGTCCACTCTTGTAAACCTTTGGCAATCTCATCAAACTGCTCCTCTACTTTTGCTGTAAAGTTATAGTCTAAAATTCTTCCAAAATGCTCTACCAAGAAGTCGGTAACCACAATTCCTATATCGGTAGGTGTTAGCTTGTTCTTATCTCTACCTGTAATTTCTGTTTTCACTTCTTTAGAAAGATCAGTTCCTTCTAGGGTGTAAACATCGTATTTTCTTTCTTTTCCTTCGTGCTCTATTTTCTCAACGTAACCTCTTTTTTGGATCGTAGAAATTGTTGGTGCATAAGTAGATGGTCTACCAATTCCTAACTCTTCTAATTTCTTCACCAATGAAGCTTCTACATAACGTGGAGCAGAACGCGTAAACCTTTGTGTTGCTGTAATAACATTTGCAGCTACTTTATCTCCAACGCTTACTGCTGGTAATAATCCATCCACTGTTCCATCGTCTTCATCTTCGTCTAAGTTAGACTCCAAATACACTTTCAAGAACCCGTCGAACTTGATCACCTCACCTTTTGCTTGGAAAATATCTGCTACACCTTCGGCGCCAATCTTAATAGTCGTACGCTCCAATTTTGCATTGGTCATTTGCGAAGCAATAGAACGCTTCCAAATTAAATCGTACAAACGCGTCTCGTCTGAACCCATGCTAACGCTGTGCGTCGCAAAGCTTGTTGGACGAATTGCTTCGTGGGCCTCTTGTGCTCCAGAGTTTTTATTCTTATAACGCTTCGGGTTAGAATATTCTGATCCGTAAGCTGATTTTATTTCTTTTTCTGCCGCGTTGATTGCATCA